>CAZXTO010000120.1:0-9276 GCA_964643675.1 uncultured Planctomycetales bacterium | reverse complement strand
GCTGCCTTCGGTCGGCTGGAGCAGCCCGGCGAGCATGCGCATGGTGGTGGTCTTGCCCGCGCCGTTGGGACCGAGGAAGCCGTACAGCTCACCGGCGCCGATGGACAGGTCGAGCCCGTCGACGGCGGTGAGCTCGCCGAAGCGACGGGTGAGGCCGGAGGTCTCGATCACGGAGGGGAGGATAGCGGCGAGAGGCGCCGGCCCGGCCTCAACCGCGCCGCTAGAATGTGGGACGGTAGCGGCGCCGGAAGGCCCGGAATTGGCCGCAAACCCCCGTTGAAGCCCATGCCTGCGATCGAGTCCACGCCCGAGTTCGTCCGAGATACCTACGCCCAGATGCGGCAGCGCCTGGAGGTCGTGCGCGGCCGCCTGAACCGCCCGCTGACCCTGGCCGAGAAGATCCTCTTCGGCCACCTGGACGACCCGGCGGGCGCCGAATTGGACCCGGGCAAGGCCTACCTGCTGCTGCGGCCGGACCGCGTGGCGATGCAGGACGCCACCGCCCAGATGGCGCTGCTGCAGTTCATGTCGGCCGGCAAGGACGAGGCCGCGGTGCCGTCGACGGTGCACTGCGACCACCTGATCCGCGCCCACGTCGGCAGCGAGCAGGACCTGGCCGTGGCCAACGACGAGAACCGCGAGGTCTACGACTTCCTCGAGTCGGTCAGCGCCCGCTACGGCATCGGCTTCTGGAAGCCGGGCAGCGGCATCATCCACCAGGTCGTGCTCGAGAACTACGCCTTCCCGGGCGCGATGATGGTCGGCACCGACAGCCACACCGTGAACGCCGGCGGGCTGGGCATGCTCGCGGTCGGCGTCGGCGGCGCGGACGCGGTGGACGTGATGGCCGGCTTCCCGTGGGAGGTGCTGCAGCCGAAGCTGATCGGCGTGAAGCTGACCGGCAAGCTGAACGGTTGGGCCGCGCCGAAGGACGTGATCCTGAAGCTGTGCGGCCTGCTGACCGTGAAGGGCGGCACCAACCACATCGTCGAGTTCTTCAGCGAGGGCTGCGAGTCGCTGAGCTGCACCGGCAAGGCGACGGTCTGCAACATGGGCGCCGAGCACGGCGCGACCACCTCGACCTTCCCCTACGACGCGCGCATGGGCGCCTTCCTGCGCGCCACCGGCCGCGAGGAGCTGGCGGCGCTGGCCGAGGAGAACCTCGACCTGGTGACGGCCGACCCGGAGACCGCCGCCGACCCGGAGAAGTACTACGACCGCGTGATCGAGATCGACCTCGACACCCTCGAGCCGCACCTGGTCGGCCCGCACACGCCGGACCTGGCGCGGCCGATCTCGGCCATGGCCGCCGCGGTGAAGGAGGAGGGCTACGTCGACGAGGTGTCCGCGGCCATGATCGGCAGCTGCACCAACTCCTCCTATGAGGACGTCGGCCGCGCGGTCGACGTCGCCAAGCAGGCGCAGGCCAACGGCGCCAAGATGAAGTCGACGCTGATGATCTCGCCGGGTTCCGAGATGGTGCTCGCCACCATCCGCCGCGACGGCCACGCCGAGGCGCTGGAGGAGGTCGGCGCGGTGGTGCTGGCCAACGCCTGCGGCCCCTGCATCGGCCAGTGGCGGCGCGACGGCATCGAGAAGGGCACGAAGAACTCGATCGTCACCACCTTCAACCGCAACTTCCCGGCGCGCAACGACGCCAACCCCGAGACCCTCGGCTTCATCGCCAGCCCCGAGCTGACCATGGCGCTTGGCCTGGCCGGCAGCCTGAGCTTCAACCCGCTCACCGATGAGATCGAGAACGGCGACGGCACGAGCTGGAAGCTGACGCCGCCGGCGCCGGCGCCGGACATCCCCGCCAGCGGCTTCATCGGCACCGGCGAGGGCTACCAGGCGCCGCCGGCCGACCGCAGCGGCGTCGAGGTGAAGGTCAGCCCGGACAGCGAGCGGCTGCAGATCCTGTCGCCCTTCGCGCCGATCCCGCTCGAGAAGTACCAGGGCATGCCGCTCCTGGTGAAGACCAAGGGCAAGACCACCACCGACCACATCAGCCCGGCCGGCCCGTGGCTGAAGTTCCGCGGCCACCTCGAGAACATCTCGAACAACATGCTGACCGGGGCGATCAACGCCTTCACTGGCGGCCGCGGCACGACCAAGAACCTCGACACCGGCGAGGGCAACGTCGAGACGCCGAAGGTCGCGCGCCACTACAAGGCGATGGGCCAGCCGTGGGTGGTGGTCGGCGACGAGAACTACGGCGAGGGCTCGAGCCGCGAGCACGCCGCGATGTGCCCGCGCCACCTCGGCGCCGCCGCGATCATCGTGCGCAGCTTCGCCCGCATCCACCAGACCAACCTCAAGAAGCAGGGCGTGCTGGCCTTCACCTTCGCCGACCCGGCCGACTGGGAGAAGGTGCAGGAGGACGACCGCGTCAGCCTCGAGGGGCTGGAGGCCCTGGCTCCCGGTAGCGCCGTGACCGCCGTGTTCAGCCACGCCGACGGCTCGAGCGACCGCGCCGCCCTGGTCCACACCCTCAACGACGAGCAGATCGAGTGGTGGAAGGCGGGCAGCGCGTTGAACACGCTGAGTTGAGAATAGGACCCCGAATCCGGCCACCTGGATTCGGGGTAGGTCTGCTTCCCCGCCCTTAGGGGACGATCTGGAGCGCCACCGCCGCTGAGCTCTGGACCGGGCTGCCGAAGAAGGGGGCCACCACCGCCGCCAGGAACAGCTCGCGCCCGATCAGGCTCGGCGATAGGACAGGCGGTGCCAGGGCCGCGCTGCTCTTGCCATTTTCACTCAAGACCCCGGTGAATCCGAGGGCGAAGTCCGGCGTGTTCCCGGAGGCGCTCGTCCCGAACACCGAGTCCTGGGTCAAAGGCACCTCCAGGCCGTCATAGGTGCTCGGCCCGATCCCCTCCAGGGAGACCAGGATGCGGTAGAAGAAGTAGGCCCTCTCCGACGGAAAGGCCAGCTCCAGGATTCTTGCGTCGCCGCTCGCCGAGAGCGTGGCGCCGTCGGCGCGCAGGAAGGGGTCGAAGTCAAAGACCCACACCGAACCGGAGTCCACCGCGTTGGTGGAGTCGGCCAACATGGACGCGACTGCGACGTCAGGCAGGCCGTCACCGCTGACGTCCCCCAGGCCGGCAACCTCCCAGCCGAGGTTGTCCCCAACGATCGGCCCGTCAACGACCAGCAAGGTGGAGCCGTCCCTGCCGGAGTAGACGAAGCCGCGCCCGGCCTCGCTCCTCCCGCCCGGATCGAAGCGCGGCGCCCCGGCCAGGAAGTCCGGGACCAGATCACCGTTCACGTCCCCGGCGCCCGCGACCGAATAACCGAGGTTGTCATAAGAGGATTCGGCGTCCATCCGGTAAACCTGGCGAAAATCCTCGCCGGCGTAGACGAACACCGAGCCGACCGCGTGGGCCCCGTTGACGTCCGCGCCATACGCCGTGAAGAGGAGATCGGGCGTACCGCCGCCGTCGACATCACCGACCTCGTCCATGCCCCACCCCAGGCGCATGTCCCAATGCCAGCCCTCGAGCCGCCAGAGCTCGCTCCGGTCGACGCCGGAGAGGAGCTGGACATATCCACCCTGGAACCAACCGTTCGCCGCGGCGCTGCTCGCCCCGATCAGGAGATCGTCCATTCCGTCGCCGTCGATGTCCCCCGGACCCGCGCACGCGTCGCCCAAGCGCTCTCCCGCGTCCGACCCCGGGATGATGTCGCTCCGCGAGCCATCGGGGCCGTAGTAGAGGAAGATCGCGCCGACGTCGGCTGCGCCGGGTTCATCGTGCCCAGGAGCCCCGATCGCCAAATCCTCCTTGCCGTCGCCATCCAGGTCGCCCACGAAGGCGAGGGCTCCGCCGAAGCCGTCATACGGATTCGATCCGAAGAAGCTGTTCAGCAAGCTGCCATCCGCGCCGGAATAAACGAACACAGCACCCGTTGTGGACACTCCCCCGGCGGAGGAATCCGAAGCCGTCACCGCATGGTCGGGGATCCCATCTCCATCCCAGTCGCGGCCTCCTGATACCCGGGCGCCAAGGCCTTCTCCTGCCGCGAGACCGAGGATCTCTCGGATCAAACTGCCGTCCGCGCCAGAGCGGATGGTGAAGCGTCCCGAACCGGCGCCGTTGGCGGTGTCGGCCCAAGCCTCCCCGATCAGGAGGTCCTCCCGGCCGTCGCCATCGATGTCGCCGGCGCGGTCGACGCGATAGCCGAAGCCTTGGTTGCTGACCTGACCGTCGAGGCGGTAGGTCTCGTTCCACCGCCCTCCGACATTCTGGGCGGCGCTCGCGAGTCCGGGCAGGAGGATCGCGCAGCTGAGGATCAGGGGCCATCTCATCGTGGGCGGGTTTCGATACATCGATTCTCTCTGGTCATCGAGGGTCGTGGGGAAGCCCCCAAGAAGTGGGGCGGGAGATGAGCCTGTAGCGATCCGGGCTCCGGCGAGCGGGGGCGGCGGACCGCGGGCTCACCAAGACCCGCGAGAAGACGGCAGCGAACGTGCGAAGAAAATCCGGCAGCCACCAGCCGGTGGCTTCGGCCGACGACCTCAGTTCGACCGGTCGATATCCCGGTAGAGCCAGGCCTTGGCGAGCTTCCAGTCGTCGGCCACGGTCCGCTTCGAGAGGCCGAGGGCCTCCGCCGCCTCGGCCTCGGTCATGCCGCCGAAGAAGCGGAGCTCCACCACTTTGGCCTGCCGCGGCTCCCTCCGCTCGAGCCGGCGTAGGGCTTCGTCGAGCTCTAGCAAGTGCTCAGGCGTGGACACCGGCGCCTCCGGATCGAATGAGGAAGTGACCCGATTCCAGTCGCCCCCGCGCTTCTTCGTGGCTCGCTTGTGCGCGTAGTCGATCAGGATCCGGCGGATCATCTCCGCCGCCAGCGAGAAGAACTGAGCCCGCCGAAGCCGGGGGAAGCAGTCCTGGGCGGCGATTCGGAGATAGGCCTCGTGGGCCAGCGCCGTCGGCTGGAGGGTGTGACAGCGGCGCTCCGCCTGCATCTTGACCGCGGCGAGCCGCCGAAGCTCTTCATAGACCTGCGACCGGAAGGCCTCGGGGTCGACCAGATTCCAGTCCGGGTCCGACGGGGGTTGGGGATTCACCTGAGGATCGGAAGACATCATCGAGGGAGGAGGGGAGGGGACGGGAGCCTCGAGGAGCCGGACCTAATCCAGCTCTCCAGGCAGGTCCTCGTAGTCGAAGAAGCGGAAGGCTTCGACCGGTGGCATGGGGTTGAGTTGAGCGCAGGCGCGGTAGCGGTCCGACTCCACGGACTGGACGATCTCGCCGTGCTCGTCGATGAGGATCCCGAACTTGAAGCGCACCACGTCATCGCTCTTGCGACAATCGAAGCGGATCTCCGCCATCGAGAAGGACTGCCCGTCCTGGCCCGAGCCCGGCTCCGTGAGGCTGAGGCGGCAGCTCGGGAGCGCGACCAGGGCTTCGGCCGGACCGAGCCAGCGGTACCACATCAGGGTGGCCTCGCCCGCTCGGCCGGGCTCCACGACCCACTGCTCGGAGTTCCGGTAGCCGAGCTTCGGCTCGAGACAGAAGACGACCGCCGGCCAGTCGCCGGCCAACTCAGGGTGTCCTCTCATGGCCCAACCGCCGTCGACCCCGGCGCTATTCACCGCCGAAACCAGCAGCTTGCGCGGCCCCTCGAGCCAGCGAAAGGAGTCGATCGCGCCGTCGTGCCAGACCTCGTAGAGCAGGTCACCGCGCAGGTTCACGATCCGGATCGCCTGGGCGGAGTGGGGCGAGAGTCCTTGAGAATACGCGAGCTCGATGCCAGGAGACTCCGGGAAGAAGTCGGCGGCCAGGAACTTGGTCGCAGAGAGGGAGGTCTCGGGCCCGTAGGCGACCACCGAGGGCGGGTGCTCCATCCCCAGCTCCGAGGAGGACCACTCCAGCACGCTCGGATCGTCGACGTCGTAGAAGCACAGCTGGCCGGCGACGCTCCGGTCGGTGCACGCCAGGTCATAGACCAGGCCGGCCACCTTGCCGCCGCCGTATTCCGCAGGCCGCTCGAAGACCCCCGCCATCGGGATGCCCCCGTCCCGGCCGCCATACCAAGAATGAAGGACGTTCCCAGAGCGTGCCTTGAGCTGCGCCAGGTTCGAGTTCAGGTCCAGCCGGATCCCGACTGGATCGCGGTTCATATAGGTGACCAACAGGGCCGTCAGGCCGAGAGCGCCGACGACGATCACCGAGCAAATGGCGGCCGTCGCCCAGGCCGGGTGCCGAGTCGCCAGGAGGACCATGCGCCGCCACCAGCTCGGCGGGGTGGCCGAGATCGGCTGTCCGTCCAGGTAGCGCTGCACGTCGCTCGCCATGCAGTTCACCGTGCGGTAGCGGCGGTCGGCGTCCTTCTCCAGGGACTTGGCCAGGATGGCGAGCAGCGGTCGAGGCAGCTTGGGTGACCCGGCAGGAGGGATCTCCGGAGGAGTCCGGTGGATCACCTGGATCGCGGCGGTCAGGGAGAGGCCACGGAGGTCGTAGGGCGGCGAGCCGCTGAGGAGTTCGCAGAGCAGCGCACCCAAGGAATAGACATCGGTCCGGTGGTCGACCGCCACCGCCCCCTGGCTGCACTGCTCCGGGCTCATGGAGCTGAGGGTGCCGATGAGCGCGCCCGGCTCCGTCACCAGGCTCACCTCGGCGAAGTCGGGGTGCTGGACCAGGGCCACCCCGAAGTCGAGGACCTTCGGGTTGCCGTGCTCATCCATGAGGATGTTGGGCGGCTTGAGGTCGCGATGGACCACCCCCTGTGCGTGGGCGTACTGGACCGCGTCGCAGACCTGGAGGAACAGCCGCAGCACCTCCGCCCGTGACAGCTCCTTCGCGAAGACGGAGGACTTCAGGTCGCGCCCGCGAACCCACTCCATCGCGAAGTAGGGAACCGAACCGAAGGGAGATTCCATGGTCCCGGTCTCATAGACCTGGGCGATCCCCGGGTGGCGCAGCATGGCGAGGACTTGGATTTCGCGATGGAAGCGCTTCTTGCCCAGGTCGTCCACCAACCCTGGGTGGAGGATCTTTAAGGCCACCTTGCGCTTGGGCGATTCTTGCTGGGCGAGGAAGACCGTCCCCATGCCGCCAGACCCCAGACGTTCGGTGACCCGGTACGGTCCGACCTGGAATGGCTCGCCTTGGTCGTTATCCGTCTCCATCCACGCCGCGATCCCCTCCAGCAACCCGGGCAGATCCTGGTCCAGGACCCTGCCGTTCACGCCGTCGTAGTGGAGCAGGGAGCACACCGAATTCCTGAGGGAATGGTCTTCGCCGCACTCCTGCTCGAGGAAAGCCTCGCGTTCGGCGGGGCCGAGTTGGGCCGCGGCCAAGAAGATCCTTCGTATCCGGCCGACCTGGGAATCGGAATCGCCTCCAGGCCGGGATGTCTCATCCCAAATCAAATCCATTGCTCCTGGCCAAGTATACGCACCACGCCCGGACCACTTCGGTCGGCCACGGATCAGAAAGTTTCTCTGCGTTTCCTTCCTCCGAGTGCCGCGTGGAGGAAGAAGCCGATTCCCAGGCTACCGTCGCCATGAAATTCGCTCGACTCAGCACCGCGCTCCTCTCGCTCCCCCTGCTCGGCGCTTGCGCCACGATGGAGATCCCGGAGTACCAGCCCCCCACCGTCTTCGAAGAGACACGGACGGAAGCCGGGCTGGAATTGGCAGTCCACCCCATCTTGGAGCAGGCCGAAGCGGAGGCCAACTTCGCCATGCCCTTGCTGCAGGAGGGCGTCCTGGCCCTCTATATCGAGGCCGAGAACCGGCACCCGACCGCCAACTACCTGCTCCTGGAGACAGAGTTCGAGCTCCTCTCTGGCGACACTCTCGAGAGCCAGAGCGCAGGCTTCCTTTCCTCTGGGCAGAGCGGCGGAGGGGCCGCGGCCGCCATGACCGGGGCCCTGTTGATCAACGCTCCGTTGCTCTTCCTCGGCGCCAAGGCGATGTCCGACGCCACCGTGGTCCGCCACAACCTCGTCGACAAGGGCTTCTTCTCTCACACCCTGGCGCCCGGCCAGCGAGCCCGTGGATTCGTCTACTTCCAATTGGGTACGGAGGAACCACTCCCGCTCGCGCGGACCTTCCTCTGCCGATTCAGGGATCCGTCCTCCCGCGAGGAGCACCAGATCCTGATCCCGCTCACCGTCCAGCCCCGCTGACCCTGCCATGCTCCGCATCACCCTCCTTTCCCTGGGATCGCTGTTCGCCCTTCCTGCCTGCTCGATCACCTGGGAGGCTCCGGACGTCCTGGTCGAGGTCTACCCCGACGCCGCCCGCTTCGACACCGTGGTCGAACTCCGAATGGACGACGACTACCGCAACACGACCTGGCGATATGAGAACGGCATGGGGGACTCCTTCTCCATTCCACTCGGCGAAGCCTTGGCGAACAACGCCGAGAGCATGACCAAGGAGCTCTTCCGCGGGGTCGTCATCAGGGCCGGCGGAGACGACTCGGTGGTTGGCGAATCTCCCTCTGCGGTCCTGATCCCGCGCGTGGTCGGTCTCGAACGCAGCATGGGGTCCACCGCCTTCGGCAACAGTTACTTCACGATCCAGCTCGAGTGGAGGCTCGAAGACCTCCAGGGGAACCTGTTCTGGGTCGAGACCGTGAAGGGCAAGTCGGTCATCAACTCGGGGAACCTGTTCACCGCTGGATCCAACGCCAAGGAGCAGACCGGAGAGGTCATTCAGCGCCTGTTCCGAACCTCCTTTGACGCCATCAGCAATCACCCCGCGCTCCATCGTCGCTGGAGCCAAGCGTAGGTGAACTCCGAGGCGCCCGGCGCCGGTCGACGCCCAGGGCAACTCAAACCGCTACTCAATCGAATTCCGAACCATGCGTCTCCTCCTCATCGCTCTCCTCTCCCTGACCCTGCTCCCCAGCTGCGCCACGATCCTCAGCGACTCCGACTATCCGGTGGTGTTCGACACCGACCCCTCCGGCGGCGACCTGACCATCCGCAACGAGGAGGGCAAGAAGGTCTTCAAGGGTTCGGCCCCCGTCACGCTGACGCTGCCGGCGGGCAACGGCTCTTTCGACGGCCAGACCTATGAGGTCGAGGCTTCGATGGCGGGCTACGAGCCGGTCAACGCCACCTTCGACACCAAGCTCGACGGGTGGTACTTCGGCAACATCCTGTTCGGCGGCCTGCTCGGCATCCTGATCATCGACCCGGCCACCGGCGCGATGTGGCGCCTGGACGACAGCTTCACGGTGTCGATGGACGGCCAGCCGGTCGCGGCCACGCCGGCGCCTTGAGGGAGCCTCGAGGCAACCCCACCCGGACGGAAGGGGAGCG
>CAZXTO010000119.1:0-9301 GCA_964643675.1 uncultured Planctomycetales bacterium | reverse complement strand
TTCCTCAGCAAGCCCTTCCAGTTCGATGAGCTCGCGGAAGCCCTCCGGTGTCAGAACTGCGGCGCCGGGTAGACCGGCAGGCTGCGGTGGCCGTCGGGGCCGAAGGACTCGACGGCGAACAGCCAGTCGTCCTTGCTCTTGCCTTCCAGGGTCACGGTGGTCTCGTTGCCGGCCACGCGGCGGTAGGTCCAGTCGGGCTGGTCGCTGCGACGGTAGAGCACGGCGTAGCCGCTGGCGCCGGGGCACGCCTGCCAGCTGAGCCGGGTGCTGGGAGTCAGGCCGCTGGTATCCATCGAGACCTCGGTCGGGGCGGCGGGGGCCAGCGCCAGCTCGTGCAGGGTGGCAGCCACCACGTTGGTCACGCGGCCGACGTAGCCGAAGTCGACGAACTCCGGCAGGTCGCCGTACTGCAGCCCTTCGTCCAGCCGCACGTCCTGGTGCTGCTGGGAGTAGTTCTCGTGCGGCTCGGTCAGGCGGATCGCCGCCCAGCCATGCTCGTTGAAGGCCTTGTGGTCCCCGCCGCGCAGGTAGCGGTCCTGGCGGAACACCAGCGAGATGTCGAAGCCCGGCAGGGTCTCCTCACCGACCCGCTCGAAGTAGCGCGCCAGCTGCCGCGACGGCGCGTCTGAGTCGCTGCCGACGATGCCCTCGCCCGCGCTCGGCACGCCTTCGGAGAAGGCCCGCAGCCGCCACGGCTCGTGCTTGCCGCTCGAACCCTTGGCGCCGCCGATGATGTCCATGGTGATCATGGCCTCGACCCGCTTGCCCTCTTCCTTCCACTTGGCGGCCTGGGCGCGCGCGCCGAGCAGGCCTTGCTCCTCACCGGCCACGGCCAGGAAGACCACCGTGGCCCGCGGCTTCAAGCCGCCCAGCAGGCGCGCCGCCTCCAGCACCGCCGCCACGCCGCTGGCGTCGTCGTTGGCGCCCGGGGCGTCACTCATGGCGTCCATCGGGTTGCTGGCGCGCGAGTCGTAGTGGCCCGAGATCACGAGCAGCCGATCAGGGTCGGCGCCCGGGAGGGTGGCGACCACGTTGGCCAGCTCGGCGCCTTGCGGCACCCGGCGCCCGGCCGGGATCGTGTAGCTCTCCAGCTCGACCTGCAGGGTGCCGGCGTGGAACTCGTCCGAGATGCGGTGGAACTCGTCACGCAGCCAGCGCCGCGCCGCGCCGATGCCGCGGCTGTCGCTGTCGGTGTCGCTGAGCGTGTGGCGGGTGCCGAAGCCGGCCAGCCGGCGGATGTCGCGCTCGATCCTGCCCACGTTCGGCAGCGGCACGGCAGGCATGTCGGCGGTCGGCGCCAGCGCGGCGATGCGCTTCAGCAGGTCGTCATTGGCGGGGAGGTGGTTGGCCTCGACCAGGCGAGGGGTCATCTCGACCCACGAGGCCTCCTCGGCGAAGACGTGCTGGAACAGCTGCATCGCCTCCTCCTCGAAGCCCTCCTTCAGCAGCGCGTAGGCGCGCCAATAGCTCAGCTCGACCTGCTCGGGGTAGAGCTCCTCGGCCTGCTGGTAGTAGGAGGTGGCCCGCTCGACGTCCTTCTGGGCCACCGCCTCGTCGCCGAGGTTGGCCAGCTCGTAGGCGCGGTGGATGCGCAGCAGCCGCTCCAGCTCGGCCAGCGGCCGGTGGTGGTCCTCCACCCGCAGGTCGACCAGCACGCCTTCCCAGGGTTGGTCGAGGCGCTCGCCCGACACCACCTTGATGGCCGCCGACTGCATGCCGCGCAGGTCGCCGCCGGCGGCTTCGGCCGCCTCCAGGGCCGCCACCAGCCGCTCGGCCAAGGGGCCGCTGGAGTTGCGGAAGGAGTCGGCCATGGCCTCGGCGACCTCGTCGTTGGCCATGATGTTGCCGGCCACGACGAAGTTCTCGCCCATGATGTGCTCGGCCGCGGCGATGCAGCGTTCGCCGGTGAAGGCGCCGGTGCGGCCGTTGACGTCGATCGCCGCCACCTGCCGCACGTCCTTGCCCTGGTCGCGGTCGATGCGCGTCGCCAGCGCCGCCGCCGGGGTCTTGCCGGCCGCCATGTCGCTGAGCAGCTCCGGCCCGTAGGCGGTGCGCGAGAAGGACTGGGTCACGACCGCGCCGACGCCGGCCTCGGCCCAGGCCACGGTGCTGCCGACCGAGAACCAGTGCGATTGGGTGGCCACCCCGACCTCGCCGGTCGCGGGGTCGCGGGCGACGATCGAATAGGTGTGCACCGGCTGCACCGGCAGCCGCTCCGCCGCCGGCTCGGCGTCGGCGCGCGCGGTCGGTTCGGCGCAGCCAGAGGCGAGCAGGACGAGCGCAGGAAGGAACAGGAAGAAGGAAGCGAGGGGGCGGCTCCTCATGGTTTCATGGTAGCCGTCCACCGGGACCCGGGCGGCATCGGATTTGGGCCGAAAATGGAACCGGCGCCGATGCCGCAGCGGGTTCTTGCAGGCATGCGAACGGGAATTTCGTTTTCTCTCTTCTTCAGCCTCCTGACCTCGACCGCCGCGCTCCCCGCCCAGACCCTGGAGGCGGGCGGCGGGGTGGAGCAGCTGCACCAGTGGTCCGGTGCCGATCCCCGCAGCAACTACGGGTCGGTCATCCTGGGAATTCCGGACGTCGACGGTGACGGCACTCCGGACTTGGCGATCAGCGAACTGGGCACGGCCACGATCGCCGCCTCGGTGGAGATCCGGAGCGGCGCCACCGGGCAGCAGATCTGGGTCCTCTCGAGAGGCGGCATCTCCTTCGGCTCCAGCCTCGCTTGCCTGCCGGACGTCGACGGGGACGGGGTGCCCGAGCTCGCGATCGGCGCCCCCATGGCCTTCGAGGTCAGCACCGCGAGCAGTCCCGGCGCCGTGTGGGTCTACAGCCTCGGGACCGGGCAGCCGCTCTTCAGCCATTTCGGCGCGACCGACCAAGGGCGGACCGGCGATTCCTTGGTGCTGGCCGACGACCTCGACGGCGACGGACTGGCCGATTTCCTGGCCGGCTCCCCCGGAGCGGTGCTGAGGAATGGCCCGATGGTCCTCGCCCGCGGTCTGGTCTCGGCCATCTCCTCCGCGACCGGCCTGGAGATCTGGGCCTCGTGGGGGCCGCTCGACCGGACCCGCTTCGGCACCACGGTTGCGGCGCTCGGCGACGTGGACGGAGATGGGATCGGGGACTTCGCGGTCGGTTCCCCCGAGGACGACGTCGCCGGGCTGGTCGATGCGGGGTCGATCCAATTGCTCTCCGGTCGGACCGGCGCGAGCTCGCTGCTGGTCGGCGGCCGGGCCGCTCAACAGCGCATCGGCCGCCGCCTCGCTGGCGGTGGAGACTTCAACGGCGACGGGATCGGCGACCTGATCACGGGCGGGGACATCTACTCCGGCGCGACCGGCGAGCTGCTCTGGCTGCTGCCGGAGTTCGCGCTCGGCATCAACGGCGAGGGTCAGGCCCTCTGGCTGGACGACTGGGACGCGGACGGCTTCCCCGAGTTCCTGCTCATGGACGGGATTCCCGGATGGTCTCAAGAGCTCTTGGATGGGCCTGGCGCGGTGGTCCTCAGCGGTCGTGAACAGCGCAAGCTGCTGAGCTGGGACGGCCTCGGGTGGCTCCACGATGGTCGGATCGGCGTCGCACGGATTCCCGACCTCGATGGCGACGGCCGCGACGAGCTGGCCATCGGCGCCCGCTTCGGCGGTTTCGGCACCAGCGCAGAGGTCGAGGTGCTCGGCTTCCGCCCCTTCCTCGAACCCAGCGCCTCGAGCATCGGGGTGGCGCAGGGCGGCGCCGCCGTCCTCGAGCTGGCCTTCCCCGCCGATGCGGGTGGGGACTTCTACCGCCTGCTGGCCTCCGCCAGCGGGACCGGCCCCTCGATGGTCGGCTCGGTGTCCGTCCCGCTCACGGTCGACGCGATGTTGCTGCACTACCTCCTCGGCAGGTACCCGTCCGAGCTCTACCGGGGGAGCGGCCGGCTGGACCCCGCCGGCGGCGGTCACGCGCTGTTCGCCGCGGGGCCGGGGCAACTCCCGGCCGGGCTGATCGGCCACTCCTTCCACTACGCCGCCGTCTGCGGCCCGCTTGACGGGCAGTGGCGCTATTCCTCAGTCGCTCATCGGATGGAGATCCTCCCTTGAAGTCCTTCTCATTCCTTTGTTCCTTCGCCCTCGCCGGCAGCGCCCTCGCGCAGGGCGGGGTCCTCGAAGAGACCCGCCTGCTCCAAGGCGGCGCCCAGGTGCAGGAGGTCGGCAGCCGGCTCCGCTCTCTGCCCGATCTCGACGGCGACGGCCGCGCCGAATACGCCCACCAGGGTCTCTTCTCCTTCGGCGGCGGCGCCCTGGAGCCGGGAGTGCGGGTGCTCACCCGGGGTTACTCCTACGGGTGGTTCACCCTCCCGCTCAGCGGCTTCCCCGGCAGCAGCCGGTCCTGGATCTGTCCCACCGACGACGTCGACGGGGACGGCGTGCTCGACCTCTTCCTCGGTGATCCTGGCTTCCAATCCCGGGGCGAGTTCCACCTGATCTCGGGTTCGACCGGAGCCATCATCTACACGAGGCACGGTGTGAACGCTGGCGAGCTGTCCGGGCAGGCGGTGCTCGCCTTGCCCGACCTGGACGGCGACGGCCACCTGGAGGTCGCGGTCGGCGCGCCGGAAGCCCACGGCGCCGGTCGGGTCCGGATCCACTCCGGCGCCGACGGCGGCCTCCTGCAGGAGCTCCTCCCTCCCTCCGGCCTCGACTTCGGCGCCGAGTTGATCCCGACCGGAGACGTCGACGCCGACGGGCTGCCCGACTTCGCGGTGAAGGGCGAAGGCCTGACGGTCTATTCCACGGCCGCCATGCAGGTGCTCCACACCATTCCGGCCCCGCCCGGTTCGGACCTGCTCTTCGCCACCACCGGCAGCGCCGTGCTCGACTTCGATGGGGACGGCGTGCCCGACCTCGTGGTCGGCGACCCCACCGGCTCCTATCAGTCGGCGAGTTCGGTCCGGGTCTACTCGGGGGCCGACGGTAGCCAACTCAGCCTGATCGACGCCGCCGCCTGCGGCGCCGACACGGTCGGCCGCGGCGTCGCGCCGGCCGGTGACCTCGACCACGACGGGCGGGAGGACCTGGCCTTGCTGGTCTACGCCTACGACCCGTGGGGAACGGGGGCGCAGCTGCTGCACTACTCGCTGACCGAGGGCGTCCTCCAGCGGGAGCCGCTCGACGACGACTGGCCCACCCTCGACTCCGGCGACGAGGACCTCGACGGCCTGCACGAGGTGCTGGTCGGCCGGTGGGACGACTCCGGCGGCCTCGGCGAGATCCGTTCCTACCGTTGGTTCGACGGACTCCGCGCCAGCGACACGGAGCTGTCCTCGTCGGCCGGAGGCGGCATCCTCTACGAGGTCGACTTCCCGGTGGATGCGGCCGGCAGCACGTATCAGCTGCTGTTCTCCGCCAGCGGCACTGGGCCGGTCCTGCTGGGGAGCCTCGAGGTTCCCCTGAGCGCCGATGTCCTCTTCGCCCAGTGTTACTTCGGCCAGTACCCCTCGATGGTCCGCCTCTCCGGCGGCGTGCTCGACGCCCACGGCGACGGCTTCGGCCTGATCTACGCCGGTCCCCACCAGATCGGTGCGGGCCTGGTCGGGCGCAGCTTCCACGCCGCCGCGGTCTGTTCCAACGGGCTCTCGGTCTGGCGCTACAGCTCGATCGCCCGCAAGATCCGGATCCTGCCTTGAGCCGGAGCTGGGGTCGGGGGCTCACCGCCCCCGGCCTCGGGGCAGCGAGCTCAGGCCTCCGGACCGCCGGCCAACAGCTCCAGCACCGCCGCCGCGCTCCACGAGAATTGCGGGATCGCCGGGCGGCGGCCGAAGCAGGGTTGGCCGCTCAGCGGGGAGTAGCACTCGAAGAAGCTCGGCTGGGCGGCGACCGCGTCGAGCAGGCGGTCGCGGGCTCCGGCGCCGTCTTCGCCGAGCACCGCCAGCGCCAGGGCGGCGTGGTCCAGCCAGACGCCGCCGTTCCAGTAGCCGTCGGGGTCGAAGCCGTCGGCGCTGCGGGCCAAGGTCGGGAAGGGCACCGGGGTGTCGAAGTGCGCGGGGTCGCGCAGCAGTCGCCGCACCGCCTCGGCCTGCTCCGTCGAGGCGGCGCCGGCCCAGACCGGCAGCCAGCAGGCCGCCGACAGCACGCCGGTGCTGCGGCCGGCCGGAGTGTGGTCGCAGAAGGCGCCGAGGCGGTCGTCCCACAGGCGCTCGCGCAGCAGGTAGGCCATGCTGTCGGCGCGCTCCCTCCAGGGCTGCGGATCGACGCCGCCGGCTTCGGCCAGCCGCGCCATGGCGGCGAACTCCACCTGCAGGTAGCTGTTCAGGTCGGGCTGCCACAGCGCGAACAGCTGCCAGTCCCCGTGCGGCCGCAGCCGCGCTTGGTCGAAGCGCAGCGAGAGGTCCCAGCCGCTGTCCCAGGTGGCGGTGAGGTGGTCGACGCCGCCGTGCCGGAACAGCGCTTCTCCGGCCGCCCGCCGATGCTCGCCCCACCACCGCAGCTGGCCGGCGCAGCGCTCGCGCAAGGCCTTGACCCGCTCCGGATCGCCGCCCGCGCGGCGCAGGGCGTCGAGCGCCCACGCGGCCATCGGCGGCTTGGTGTTGTGGAGGTTGTTGGCCTCGGGATCCGGCATCACGGTGTCGGGCACCATCGCCGCCGGGTCGGGGTCGTGGAACTGCGCCTCGAGCTGCGACAGGCCGAGCGCCGGGTCGAAGCGGGCCAGGGCGTGGGCGTGCTTCCACGAGTCCCAGCCCCAGTACCCGCGGTAGGCGAAGGGTGAGGGGATCACGCCCGCGGCCGGCAAGCCGCGCCGCGGCGCGCGCAGGTTCCACATCAAGGTGGCGACGGACCGGGCGGCGAGCAGGCGGTCGCGCGCTTGGGCCAGGACCAGGCCGGCGCAGGCTCGCTCGAGGCGCCGGTTCCAGGCCGCCCGGTTGAGCTCGAAGAAGTCCTCGGGCACCGGCCGCACCGGATCGCCGACCACCAGGCGCCAGCAGCCGGGGGCGAGCCGGATCAGCTCCCAGCGCAGCTCGCAGGCGACCTCCGGCGGCTGCTCGTGGCGGTAGTCGGCCACCAGCACGCCGTCCTCGGAGAAGCCGAAGCGCAGCTCGGCGCCGTTGGCGAGCGAGGCCTCCAGCCGGTCCATCCACACCGCGCGCAGAGCCGCCGGCGCGCCGAAGTCGAGGCCGTGGATGCGGCCGTCGAGGGTGTCGTGCAGCTCGAGCAGCAGCTCCTCGCCCCAGGTCGCGCACAGCCAGGAGCCGTGGTCGGAGAACAGCCCGGTGACGGCGCCGCTCTGGCGCAGCGGTAGCAGCTCGGGGAAGTCGCCGGCTTCGGGGGGGCGCGGAGCGCTCACCGCTCCAGGATAGGAGCGGCGGCGGCGGCGCCCGGGCCGCTACTCCTCGACGCAGGGCAGCCCAGGCAGGTGGTCGGCGGGGTGGGGGATGCGGTCGGCGACCGCCACCCGCGGGTGGTTGGGCGTGCCCGGTCGCTCGGCGTACCAGTAGGCCACCGAGGACCAGTCATCGCTGCGCCGGTTGGCGTGGCCGTGCTCGATCGTGACCCGGATGCTCGTATCGAACATCACTGGATCCTCGACGTGGAAGCGGTACATCGAGATCCGCCCGCAGTAGTTCTCGCCGCCGGGCAGGGTCATGCCGGCGTACGGCCCGCAGAAGGCCTGCCGCGGCCCCCAGGCGGTGTTGAAGTAGTCCTCGGTGCCGGTGCCGTGCAGGGTCGGCCGCGGGTCGCCGTCGAGGTAGATCATGTCGTCGCCCTCGCCGTACCAGTTGTTCTGGTCGGTGACGCGCAGGTTGTGCACGCTCAGCACGCTGCCGACGTAGTGGCCGCGCCCCTGGAAGTCGAGCAGCAGGTAGTTGCCGGCGCCGTCGGGGTTCTCACCCTCCATCTGGAAGTCCCAGTTGCTCATGCCGGCGTCGGAGATGCCCACGCAGGGGTTCTCGCGGTTGAAGCTGGCGTGGAAGTAGGCCTGGTCCGGCTCCAGCGCCGGCCGCTGCTCCCAGTCGACGTAGTAGAACAGGTGCTTGAGCTCCTGCTCGCTCTCGTTGAGCACCTCGATCCGCGCGCCGCGGCGGAAGGGCATCGGGAAGAAGCAGTTCATGCCCTTGCCGTCCTGCGGCATCATCGACAGCGGCAGCGAGGCGAAGTTGGCGGTGTCGCCGAAGCCGACGCCGAAGAAGTCGCCGAGCGGCGCGTCGACGCTGGGCTGGTCGTGGCCGTCCCACCAGATGCGCAGGCTGGCCGTCCGCAGCAGGTGCGGGTCGTCGCCGAGGGCGGTCAGCCAGAGGTGGCGGATCACCCCGGGTCCGTCCAGCTCGGCGAGCCGGTGGGAATCCCCCGGGGGCACGGCCACGAAGTCGAAATTGCCGCCGGAGCGGTCGTAGGAGGACTCGCGGCGGCGACGGGCGTTGCGCAGGCGGGACAGCTCTTCCAGGGCCATGGCCGGGTTATACCCGGCGCGGCCGAGTCGTTACGGTGACGGGGCTGGAGCGCCGCGCGCGCTCGGCCGAGAAGGAAGCATGAGCCGCCCCGTCGTCGTCGTCGCCGGATCCGCCAACCTCGACCTGGTGGTGCGGGTGGCGCGCTTCCCGTCCCCCGGGGAGACCCTCGGCGGCGGCACCTTCGCCACCTACCCGGGCGGCAAGGGCGCCAACCAGGCGGTGGCGGCGGCCCGGCTCGGCGCCCAGGTGCGCTTCGTCGGCGCGGTCGGGCTGGACGCGAACGGGACCGAGCTGAAGGCCAGCCTCGAGCGGGAACGCATCGACGCCAGCGGGCTGGTGGCCGATCCGGAGCTGCCGACCGGCGTGGCGTCGATCACGGTGCGGCGCGACGGCGAGAACCAGATCGTGGTCGCGCCCGGCGCCAACGCCTGCCTGTCGCCCGAGGCGGTGGAGGGCCGCCTGGACGGCGCCCAATGCCTGCTCCTGCAGCTGGAGACCCCCTTGCCGGCGGTGGTGGCGGCGGCCAACGCCGCGCGGCGCCGCGGCGTGCCGGTGTTCCTCAACGCGGCGCCGGCCAAGGAGCTGCCGGAGTCCTTGCTGCTCGGCCTGGAGGTGCTGGTCGTCAACCGCGGGGAGGCGGCGCGACTCGCCGGCCTCGCCGGCGGCGGGGAGGTCGTCGACCCGGCCTCGCTGGCCGCGCGGCTGCTCGAACGCGGTGTCGGCACGGTGGTCCTCACCCTGGGCGCGGACGGCGCCTTGTGGTGCGACCGCGACGGGGTGCTGTTCCAGCCCAGCTACGCGGTCGACGTGCTCGACACCACCGGCGCCGGCGACGCCTTCGTCGGCGCCCTGGCCACGCGCCTGGCCGAG
>CAZXTO010000118.1:0-9371 GCA_964643675.1 uncultured Planctomycetales bacterium | reverse complement strand
GCTCGATTAATTCGGGGTCAGACATCGATTTTCGCGCGGCGGAGCAGGCGCGCGAAAATCGATGTCTGACCCCGAATTAATCGGACTGGAGGACGGCGAGGAAGGCCTTCTGGGGCACCTCGACGTTGCCGATGCTCTTCATCCGCTTCTTGCCCTCCTTCTGCTTGGCCAGCAGCTTGCGCTTGCGCGTGATGTCGCCGCCGTAGCACTTGGCGGTGACGTTCTTGGACAGGGCGCGGATGGACTCGCGGGCGATGATCTTGCCGCCGATGGTGGCCTGCAGCGCCACCTCGAATTGGTGGCGGGGGATCTCCTTCTGCAGCTTGCGCAGGATCGCCCGGCCGCGCTTCTCGGCCACGTCGCGGTGGCAGATCGTGCTCAACGCGTCGGCCTCGGTGCCGGACACCAGGATCCGCACCTTGACCAGGTTGGCGGCCTCGAAGCGCGGCGCCTCGTAGTTCATCGTGCCGTAGCCGCGGGTGGAGCTCTTCAGCTTGTCGTAGAAGTCGAAGATGATCTCCGACAGCGGCAGGTCCCAGGTCAGCATCACCCGGGTGGTCGACAGGTGCTCCTGGCGCATGAAGGTGCCGCGCCGCTCGGCGCACAGCTTCATGACGTTGCCGATCGACTCCACCGGCACGATCAGGTGGGTCACGACCTTCGGCTCCCGGATCTCCTTCCACTGGGTCGGGTCGGGCAGCTCGCCGGGGGAGTGGATGACGTGGGCGGAGTCGTCGTTGCGCAGCAGCTCGAAGGGCACGGTGGGCGCGGTCTGCACCACGTCCAGCCCGGTCTCGCGCTCGAGCCGCTCCTGCACGATCTCCATGTGCAGCAGGCCGAGGAAGCCGCAGCGGAAGCCGAAGCCGAGCGCGTCGGAGCTCTCGGGCTCGAACAGGATCGAGCTGTCGTTCAGCTTGAGGGTGTTGAGCGCCGTGCGCAGGTCCTCGAATTCGCCCGGGTTGGTCGGGTACAGGCCGCACCAGACCATCGGCTGCGGCTCGCGGTAGCCCTCGAGGGGCTCCGCCTGGGCGCCCTTGGCGACCGTGATCGTGTCGCCCACGCGCACGTCCTCGAGCCGCTTGATGTTCGAGATCAGGTAGCCGGTCTCGCCCACGCCGAGCGAGCCGTGGGGCACCGGCTTGGGCGCGAACTTGCCGAGCTCGAGCACCTCGTAGTCGGCGTCGGCGCCGATCATGCGCACCATCTCGCCCTTGTGGATCTCGCCGTCGACGATCCGCAGGTAGACGATGACGCCGCGGTACTCGTCGTACTTGGCGTCGAAGATCAGCGCCCGCAGCGGCTTCGCCGGGTCGCCCTCGGGGGCCGGGATCCGATCGACCACCGCCTTCAGCACGTCCTCCAGCCCCTCGCCGGTCTTGGCCGAGCAGCGGATCGCGGCCTCGCGCTCGAGCAGCAGCACGTGCTCCAGCTCCTCGGCGATCTCCTCCGGCCGCGCGTGAGCCAGGTCGCACTTGTTGAAGACCGGGATCACCTCCATGTCCTGGTCCAGCGCCAGCATGGCGTTGGCGACGGTCTGGGCCTGGATGCCCTGGGCGGCGTCGATGAGCAGCAATGCGCCCTCGCAGGCCTGGAGCGACTTCTCCACCTCGTAGGCGAAGTCGACGTGGCCGGGCGTGTCGATCAGGTTGAGCTGGTACTCCTCGCCGTCGATCTTGGCCTTCAGCGCCACCGCCGCGGCCTTGATGGTGATGCCGCGCTCCCGCTCCAGGTCCATCGAGTCGAGCATCTGCTCGGTGGACTTGCGCTTCTCGACCGCCCCGGTGATCTCCAGGAAGCGGTCGGCGAGCGTCGACTTCCCGTGATCGATGTGGGCGATGATCGAGAAGTTGCGGATGCGCTCGGGCGGGAACGGGCGGGACATCAGCGGGCGGCGGGGAGGACGGATTCGAGGACTTCGCGGAGCTTCGCGACGGCCTCGCCGCGGTGGCTGACCGCCGCCTTCTGGCCGTGATCCAGGGAGGCGAAGCTGCAGCCGGACTCCTCATGATAGAAGAGCGGGTCGTAGCCGAAGCCGCCGGCGCCGTCCGGCGCCTCCAGGATCCGGCCCGCGACCGTGCCGTCGACCGCGAACAGCAGCTCCCCGGGGGTGGCGACCGCGATGACGCACCAGAACGAGGCCTTGCGCTCCTCCTCCGGCAGGCCGGCGAGCCGGTGCAGCAGCAACTCGTTGTTGGCGGCGTCGCGGCGGGGGCCGTCGACCCCGGCGAAGCGGGCCGAATAGACCCCGGGGGCGCCCTCCAGGGCGTCCACGCACAGACCGGAGTCATCGGCCAGGGCCCAGATCCCCGGCCCGAGCTGCTCCTCGGCGGCGGCGGCGAAGGCGAAGGCCTTCTTGGCCGCGTTGTCGAGGAAGTTGTCGGCGTCCTCCTCGACCTCGGGCAGGCCCTGGGGCAGGTCGGAGGGGCTGAGCAGCTCGACCGGCAGCCCGGCGCACATGGACTCCAGCTCGGCCAGCTTCTTGGCGTTGCCGGAGGCGATCAGGATGCGCTGCATGTTCACCCTTCCTTGGTCTGCCCGCGGTCAGCGGCGTACTCGGGAGACCAGGCCGACTCGGGCATGTTCAGGGGCTCCTGGCGGAACTCCACCGGCATGCCGGGCGCGAACTCACCGATCACCATCATCGCCCGCTTCGGACCGCGCACGCCCAAACCGTCGCCGCCGATGATGGTGCGCAGGCCTTGGTCGTCGAAGTCCTCGGTGCGGTGGATGTGGCCCGCCAGCATCACGTCAGCGCCCATGTCGAGCAGCTGCTCGCGCAGCCAGTCGGCCTCGGCGGTGCGGTTGAGCGCGTGCGGGTCGTCGCGCTTGCCGCGCAGCACGCGCGGGTCGGCGAAGGGGCGGTGGGTGAAGACCACCAGCGGCCCGGGCGGCGGGCTCTGCGACAGCTCCTCGAGCAGCTCGCCGCGCTTGCCGCGCCCGGCCGGCACCAGGTCGGCGGCGGTGTCGAGGTTCAGGAAGTAGACCCCGTCCAGCTCGAAGGCGCCGTTGAGCGGCCCGAAGTACTCCTGGAAGAAGCGGTAGCGGTTGCGGCTGCCGCCGTGGAAGTCGTGGTTGCCGATGGCGACGTAGCTCGGCATCTCCGCCTCGCGGAAGGCCTCCGCCGCCTCCTCGAAGTCGTCGTCGTAGTAGGCGATGTCGCCGACGTGGATCACGAAGTCGGCCTCGAGCTCGGCCGCGCGTTGGTAGTTCCAGCGCAGCTCGCCGCGACCGCCGGCGTCGCCGATGACGGCGAAGCGGTAGCGCTCGCGCTGGGGGAAGCGGAATTCGATCTGGCGGTCCTGGCCGGCTTCCCAGCTGACCTGGATCCGGCGCGACAAGCCCTCGCGCGACAGCTCCTCCGCACCCTCGCCGATCATCTCCGCTTCCGGGTGCACGTTCTCGATCGTCAGCTCGGTGCTGCCGGCGCGTTCGACCTCGAACAGCAGCTTGGGCGACGGCGCCCAGGCCCGGAGCACCACGGGCGGCACCGCCTCGCGGCGATAAGCGCCGAGGCCGTGCAGCCGCCAGCCATCGGGGCTCTTCAAGGTGGTCGACACCGGCGAGGGGTCGAATTGAAGCGGCGGGTAGCGGAAGCCGCGTTGGAGGCCGTAAGCCAGCACCACGGCCAGCGCCAGGCCGGCCCAGATCAGGAGCTTCTTCTTCATTTCAGACCTTCAGGCCGGCCTCCACGGCGGCCTTCTGCAGGGAGCACAGCTCGGCGACGCCGCCCATGCCCAGGTCGACCAGGCGGTCGAAGACCTCCCGCTCGAACGGCCGGTCTTCGGCGGTGCCCTGGACCTCGATGATCTTGCCGCCGGCGGTGCCGATCACGTTCATGTCGACCCCGGCTTCGAAGTCCTCGCCGTAGTCCAGGTCGAGGAACTCCTGCCCCGCGACCAGGCCCACCGAGACCGCCGCCGGCCAGTCCGACATCGGCCAGTGGCGCAGCTGCCCGCGCGAGCTGAGGGTCTGCAGCGCGTCGTGCAGCGCCACCGCCGCCCCGGTGATCGAGGCGCAGCGGGTGCCGCCGTCGGCCTGCACCACGTCGCAGTCGACGTGCAGGGTGTGGTCGGGGAAGGCGCTCAGGTCGATCACCGCCCGCAGGGTGCGGCCGATCAGCCGCTGGATCTCGACGCTGCGTCCGTCGCGCTTGCCGACCTCCCGCGTCTTGCGGCCCTGCACCGAGCCGGGCAGCATCGAGTACTCGGCGGTCATCCAGCCCTGCCCCTTGGACTTCTGGAACATCGGCACCTTGGTCGCGGCGCAGA
Source organism: uncultured Planctomycetales bacterium (assembly GCA_964643675.1). Lineage (GTDB taxonomy): Bacteria > Planctomycetota > UBA1135 > UBA1135 > UBA1135 > J029. The sequence goes on along the minus strand of CAZXTO010000118.1, from coordinate 5,103 downwards.
CGGTGCACAGCACCTTGGTGCGGCCCACCTCCACCAGCACCGATCCGTCGGCGTTCTCGGCGTAGTTGCGGCGGAAGCGGATCGGCCGCAGCTCGTCGGCGGCCCGGTCGTCGAATCGTTTCATCGGTGTTCAGCTCCCCGGGCAGGTGAGCGCCTCGAGTTCGGGCAGCAGCCCGGCGGCGCGCGTCACCTCGTGGCCCTCTCGTCCCCAGGTCAGGCCATCGCGAACGGAGAATTCTATCAGCGGGCCGGCGGCGGGGGGACCGCTGCCGCGCGCGCGGACGCCGTGCGGGGCCCAGGCGCGCAAGCGTTGCAGGAACTCGGTCTCGAGCTGAGCCGGGCCGTCGGCGAGGTAGGCCGCCCAGCGGCGGGCGAGGCCGGCCAGCACCGCGGCCAGCAGCGCCTCGCGTTCGATCGGAGCGCCGGCCAGCTCCTCGAGGCAGCGGACCGGATAGGGGCAGGTGCCGGCCGGCGGCGCGGCGGCCAGGTTCAGGCCGACGCCGATCATCACCGCGGGCGGCGCCGAGGAGGGCACCTCGGCCAGCAGGCCGCCGAGCTTGGCGCCGCCGGCCAGCAGGTCATTGGGCCACTTCAGGGCCAGGGCGGGCGGGGAGGCCGCGACCTCCCCCGCGGCCCCCGGGCCTTCGGCCGCCGCGCAGGCCTGCTCGGCCGCTTCGGCCAGGGCACAGGCCGCCAGCAGGCCCGAGGCCTCGGGCGGATCGACCGGCGGCTGCAGGCACAGGCTGAAGGCCAGGTTGGCCCCGGGGGGGCCGGTCCACCAGTCCCGGGCCTTGCGGCCGCGGCCGGCCTGCTGGGACTCGGCCACCAGCACCAGGCCGTGGCAGGCGGCGGCGCCGCTCCGTCCCAGGCGCTGGCGCAACTCGTCCGAGCTGCTGGCGCAGGCCTCCAGGACTTCCAGCCGCCAGGGCAGGGCGCTGGAGCGGGGCAGCGCCGAGGCGACCCGCTCCGCGTCGAGCGGCCTCATTGGCCGATCTTGGGGTCCAGCCGCTCGCGCAGCCGCTTGATCACGTTGGAGTGGATCTGGCACACGCGCGACTCGGTCAGCGACATGAGCAGGCCGATCTCGCGCAAGGTCAGGCCCTTGAGGTAGTAGTACTCCAGGATCATGCGCTCCTTGGGGGTCAGGGCGCGGGTCAGGACCTCCATCAGGTCGCGCCGCTTGACCACCTCGAGCGGATCGACCTCGCCGGATTCCCCCAGCGTGTCGATGTCGGAGTCGGTGTCGCTGTTGGGGGAGACCCGCCGGTCCGAGAGGTTCAGCATCGCCCGCGGCTGCGCCTTCTTCAGCATCGTGGGGAGGTCGTCCTCCTCCACGTCCAGGGCCTTGGCCATCTCGTTGTCGGTCGGCTCGCAGCCGTAGCTGGCCTGGAAGGTGTTGCGCAGCTCGTTGAGCTTGCTGGCGCGCTGCCGCACCAGCCGCGGCACCCAGTCCTGGCTGCGCAGGGCGTCGAGGATCGCGCCGCGCACCCGCGTGCTGCAGTAGGTCTTGAACTTGACTCCGCGGTCGGCGTCGAACTTGCCGATCGCGTCCATCAGGCCGAAGGTGCCCTCCTGGACCAGGTCATCGACGTCGACGCTGTTGGGCAGCTTGCTGCAGATGCGCTCGGCGATGAAGCGGACCAGCGGCTGGTGCCGCTCGATCAGCTCGTCCTTCAGGCGCTCGTCGCCGGAATCGTTGTACTTCCGCCACAGCTCCTCTGCGGTGAGCTGCGGCTGCTCCGGCTCGTCCGGCGTCGGCTCGAGGGCGTGGTCCATGCGAAGAGCGATTCTAGAGCCGCCGGGCGGGGGAATACCAACTAGTCCTCGACCTGGACCAGGCTGAGGACCTCGATCCCGGCCAGGGGCGCGCGCCCGCCGAGGAAGCTGAGCTCGACCACGAAGGCCGCGCCGACCACCTCCGCGCCGAGCTGCCGCAGGAGCTTGACCGAGGCCGCGGCGGTGCCGCCGGTGGCCAGCAGGTCGTCGATCAGCAGCACCCGGTCGCCGGGGCCGGCCGCGTCGAGGTGGACCTCGAGGGTGCTGGAGCCGTACTCCAGCTCGTAGGACTCCTGCAGGGTCTTCCAGGGCAGCTTGCCAGGCTTGCGCAGCGGCACCAGCGGCAGGCCGAGGCGCTCGGCCAGGGGCGCGCCGAACAGGAAGCCGCGCGACTCGATGGCGGCGATGGCGGTCGGCGCGAGCGGGGCGCAGAGCTCGCCCAGGGCCTCGATCGAGGCGCGGAAGGCCGCCGGGTCCTTCAGCAGCGGGGTGATGTCCTTGAAGACGATGCCGGGCTTGGGGAAGTCCGGGACGTCGCGCAGGTGCAGTCCGAAATCCATCACATCTCCTCGGGGGTGGGGACGCCGAGCAGGCCCAGGCCGAGGGCCAGGACGCGGCGCACGCGGTCGACCGCGGCCAGGCGGACCGACTCGAGCGCCGGCTCCGAGCCGAGCACGCGGCGGTCGCGGTAGAAGGAATTGGCGGCGGCGCCGATCTTGAGCAGGTGCTGGGCCAGCACCATCGGCTCGTGCTTGTCGGCGGCTTCGCGCACCGCCTGGGGGAGGCGGCCGAGCGCCACCAGCAGCTCGGGCGAGTCGGCCAAGAGCGCCGGGTCGAGCTCCTCCAGCGCCGGCACCGGCCGCCCGGCCTTGCGCAGGATCGCGCAGCAGCGGGCGTGGCTGTACTGCAGGTAGGGGCCGGTGTCGCCCTCGAAGGACAGCACCTCCTTCCAGTCGAAGACCACGTCCTTGCCGCGCTGGTGCTTGAGGTCGTGGAAGATCACCGCGCCGACGCCGACCATCTCCGCCGCGGCGGCCTTGTCGGGCATCTCGGGGTTCTTCTCCTCGATCACCTCGGCGGCCAGCTCGACCGCGCGGTCGAGCAGCTCCTTGAGCGCCAGCACCCGGCCCTCCCGGGTCGAGAGCTTGCCCTCGGCCATCCGGATCAGGCCGAAGGGGATGTGCTCCACACGCTCCGACCACTCCTGGCCGGCCTTGTGCAGCGCCGCCTTGAACTGGCGGAAGTGCAGCTTCTGCTCCTGGCCGACCACGTACAGCGCGCGGTCGAATTCGAACTCCTCCCAGCGCGACTTGGCCGCCGCCAGGTCACGGGTGGCGTAGAGGGTGGTGCCGTGGGCGGTCTTGACCAGGCAGGGGGTGCTGATCCCCTCGCTCTCGAGGTCGACGATGGTCGCCCCCTCGCTCTGCTCGAGCACGCCGGCGGCGTCCAGCCACTCCAGCAGCGGGCCGAGCTTGTCCTCGTACCAGGACTCGCCGCGCACGAAGTCGAATTCGGAGCCGAGGCGGGCGTAGACCTTGTCGAACTCGCGCATCGACAGCTCGGTGAAGTGCTCCCAGACCGCCCGCGTGTCGTTCGGGGCGCCGGACTCCAGCTCCTGGAAGGCGGCCTTGGCCTCCTCCTTCAGGCTCTCGTCGCTCTCCTCCTCCTGGTGGTAGCGCACGTAGAGCTCGAGCAGGTGGGCGATCGGGTCGGCCTGGAGCGCGTCCTCGCAGCCCCAGCGGCGCCAGGCGGCGACCAGCTTGCCGAATTGGCTGCCCCAGTCGCCGATGTGGTTGAGGCGCACGACCCGGTGGCCGAGGTGGGCGTACATCCGCGCCAGCGCGGCGCCGATGACGGTGCTGCGCAGGTGGCCGACGTGCATCGGCTTGGCGATGTTGGGCGAGCTGTACTCGACCAGGGTGGTCTCCTCGCTGGCGCCGCCGCCGTAGTCCGCCCGCGCGCAGTCCTCCAGGATCGCCGCGGCCAGCGGCTCCCGGTCCACGGTGAAGTTCAGGAAGGGGCCGGCGGCGGCGGCCGAGACCTCCTCGATCTCGAGCTCGGCGGCCAGCTGGGAGGCCAGCGCCGCCGGGTTGCCGCCGTGGTCCTTGGCATAGCGGAAGCAGGGCAGGGCGAAGTCGCCGAGCTTGTCCTGGCGCGGCCGCTCGAGCTGCAAGGCGTCGCCGTTCACGCCCAGCGCCGGCGCAAGGGCGGCGCGGATGCGGGCGGCGAAGCGGTCGAGGCCCTGCGGGGCGAAGGAGGGTGAGTCGGTCATGAGAGGGTGTCGCCGTAGAGCGGCTCGAGGACCCGCTCCACCGGGTAACCGAGCCGGGCGCCGATGGCTTCGGCGTGCTGCTCGGTGAGTTCGTGGGCCCGCTGCAGCCAGCGGGAGCGGCCGTAGCGTTGGTAGAGGTCCAGGTAGCGGTCCTCGAAGTCGACCACCGTGCTGTGGCGCACGCTGGAGTCCGCCACCGACAGCACGCTGTCGGCCAGGCTCCACTCGGGCGGCTGCACGGCGGCGTAGACCCGCTCGATGAAGGAGTCGCGGAAGTGCGAATTGGCCCGCAGCTCCTCCGGCTCGCGGCCCTTCAGCCAGTGGGTCAGGCAGCCGCGGCCGGCCTCGGCGTGCCCCAGGGAGCGCAGTAGCACGTAGCCCGACCAGCCGTGGAAGGGGCCGTGGGTCAGGCTGCGGCCGATGTCGTGCAGCAGGGCCTGGACCTCGAGGTCGGCCAGATCGACGGCGACCCCGGCGCCACGCAGCGCCTCGCCCAGCTGGACCGCGACCCGCGCCACCTGGCGGCAGTGTCAGGGCCAGGGCTCGCCCTCGGGGGCGTGCGCGTCCAGGATCTCGCGGGCGTCGAGCGGGCTCATCGAGCCCGGCATTCTAGCCCACGCGGGCGGCGGCCCGGATCAGGCTGCGGCGCAGCTCCGGGTGCTCCAGCCGGTCCAGGGCGGCCTGCTCCGCGAACCAGCCCCAGTCGTCGTGCTCCTCGGAAGGGCGCACCGTCTCGCCTGCGGGGAGCTCCGCCAGGTAGAGGACCACCCGCTTCCAGCGCTCGCGGGGGCGGTAGCTGGAGGCGTCGGCGAAGTCCGGGCGCAGCTGCCCCGGGGCGAGGCGCAGCCCGGTCTCCTCGGCCAGCTCGCGCAGCGCGCCGGCCACCGGGTCGGCGTCGGCCTGGTCGAGGTGGCCTTTGGCGAAGCCCCAGGTGTGGTGGAGGGCGTTGCGCAGGAGCAGGAATTCAGGGCCGCTCTCGGCGCGGCGCCACAACAGCACCCCGGCGGCCAGGATCGGGTCCTCCGGAGTGCCGGTCGCCGGCCGCCGCGCGGGAT
>CAZXTO010000117.1:0-9444 GCA_964643675.1 uncultured Planctomycetales bacterium | reverse complement strand
AGGAATGCACGGCGTTCGGTCTTCATCTCAGACCTCCAGCGAGTCCTTCTCGCTCTGTCTCTCGACCTGGTCGATGCGGCGCGCCGCCATCCAGGCGGCGCCGACGAGGACCCCGCCGATCAAGCCGGCGACGCCCGTGGCGAGGGGGCTGATCGCGCCCCGCTCGCGCGGCGGGTCGCTCATCGGCGCGTGCGTCGCCGCCGGGGTGGGGGCGGGCACCTCGATGGTGTCGTGCATCGGAACCTGGAAGGCGATCTCCTCCTCGGTGCAGCCGACGCAGGGGTGGCCGATGCCGATCGGCCAGGCTCCCGGCAGCTCGCAGAAGTGGCTGGTGGAGCAGTTGGCGTAGGTCTGCGGGCCCTTGCAGCCGAGCTCGTACAGGCACCAGCCCTGGCGGTGCCCCTCGTCGCCGTAGGACTTGGCGAAGCGGCCGGCGTCGAAGTGCGGCCGCCGCGGGCAGTGCTCGTGGATGGTGCGGCCGTAGGCGAACCGGGGCCGGCCCTTGTCGTCGAGCTCGGGCAGCCGGTCCCAGCTCAGGTAGTAGAGCAGGGTGCCGAGCAGGTTGTAGGGGTTGGGCGGGCAGCCGGGCAGGGTGATGACCGGCTTGTCCGCCAGGATCTCGTGGACGCCGCGGGCGCCGGTCGGGTTGGGCGGCGCGGCCGCGACCCCGCCGAAGGAGGCGCAGGAGCCGATGGCGATGATCGCACCGGCTCCCGCGGCAGCTTCCTGCAGGGAGTCCAAAGCGGTCTTCCCCGCGACCTTGCAGTAGATGCCGTTCTCCGCGGTCGGAATCGCCCCCTCGACGACCAGGAGGTAACGGCCCTTCTCTTCGTCCAGCACTCGCCGCAGGTTCTCCTCGATCTGGTGTCCAGCGGCCGCGGCGAGGGTCTCGTGGTAGTCGAGCGAGACCAGCTCGAGCAGGAGCTCGCCGACCGCCGGCTGCGTGGTCCGCAGCAAGGTCTCGGTGCAGCCGGTGCACTCCTGGAAGTGGAGCCAGACCACCGAGGGGCGGTCGGGTGCGCTGACGGCCTCGGCGACCCGGGCGGTCAGCTGGGAATCCACCCCCGCCGCCGCTGCTGCGGCGGCGCATCCCTGGAGGAAGCGCCGGCGATCCAAAAGGGGCGGATGGACCGTTTCGGCGGGGGTGGCAGAGCCGACAGAGAGCGTGGAGTCTTGGAACATGGGAGAACTCCTGCAGCCGCCCGAGGGATAAACCGGGGCCAGGGTGGCGCAAGGGGGAGAAGGAGTTTTTATTTCCCCACTAGGGAAACAAATTGCAGGGTTTGGGCTCAAGCTCGGAACCAGGAATTGCAGAGCTGACTCGCTCTCCCGCTTACGCCCAGAAAAAGAACATTCCCGACCTCGAATCGAGGCCGGGAATGGAACGATGCTTCCCTAGTCGTGAGGCTAGTGAACCCGAACCCTGCTCCGCTGCCGGCCCTCGGGATCGTGGGTGTGGATCGCGCAGGCCAAGCAGGGGTCGAAGCTGTGGATGGTCCGGAGCACCTCCAGCGGCCGCTCCGGATCCGCCACCGGGTTGCCGATCAGGGAGGACTCGTAGGGCCCCCTGACCCCCTCCTGATCGCGCGGGCCGGCGTTCCAGGTCGACGGCACCACCGCCTGGTAGTTCTTGATCCGACCGTCCTCGATCACCACCCAATGGGACAGGGTGCCGCGCGGGGCCTCGTGGAAGCCGAAGCCCTGCACCTCGCCGGACGGGAACACCGGCGGGTTGCAGACCTCGTAGTCACCAGCGCCGACGTTGTCGACCAGCCGCTGCCAGTGCTGCTCGGCCAGCTCCGCCAGCACCGCGCAGCGGACCGCGCGGGCCAGGTGCCGACCGAGGGTGCTGTGCAGCGCGCCGAGGCCGAGCTCCACCCCGGCCAGAGAGGAGGCCTGCGACACCGCCAGGTCGAGCCAGCGTCGGGTCGGCTCGTGGCCGGAGCCGTATCCCACCAGGATCTGCGCCAGCGGCCCGACCTGCATCGGCTGGCCGGCGAAGCGCGGCGCCTTCACCCAGGAGTAGCGGTCCTCGGCCGAGTAGTCGGTGTACTTGGGCACCGTCTCCTCCTGGTAGGGGTGACGGGTCCAGTCGCCGTCGTACCAGGCGCGGGCGATGCACTCGGTGACGTTGTCGAGGAAGTACGGGTCGTGGAAGCCGTCGATCGGCTTCAGGGTGGCCAGGTCGCCGCCGTGGATCGTGCCGCCGGGGAAGTCGAAGCTGCCCCCGGCGCCGTCCAGCGGCAGGTCGGGCACCGACAGGTAGTTGGTGACGCCGCCGCCGTAGCCGAGCCACTCCGGGTACATCGAGCCGATCGCGATCACGTCGGGCAGGTAGACCTGCTCGACGAAGCCGCGCACCTCGCGCAGCAGGCCGCGGATCTGCATCAGCTTCGGCATGTTGAGCGCCGTCGCCTGGTCCGGGTCGATCGCGTTGGCCACGCCGCCCACGGCCAGGTTCTGCAGGTTCGGCGTCTTGCCGCCCAGGATCGCCACCGCCTGGTTGGCCTTGCGCTGGAATTCGAGCGCCTGCAGGTAGTGCGCTACCGCCAGCAGGTTGACCTCCGGCGGCAGCTTCATGGCCGCGTGGCCCCAGTAGCCGTTCTCGAAGATGCCGAGCCGGCCGCCGGAGACGAAGCCCTTCAGCTTCTCCTGCGCCGCCGCCAGGTCGTTGCGGCTGTTGCCCGGCCACGGCGACAGGCTCTCCGCCAAGGCCGCGGCCTGGCCGGGATCGGCCTCGAGGGCCGACACCACGTCGACCCAGTCGAGCGCCGACAGGTGGTAGAAGTGGACGATGTGGTCGTGCAGCCCGTGCGCGAGCAGGATCAGGTTGCGCACCAGCTGGGCGTTGAGCGGGATCTCGAGCCCGATGGCGTTCTCCACCGCGCGCACCGAGGCGATCGCGTGCACCGAGGTGCAGACGCCGCAGATGCGCTGGGTGAACAACCAGGCTTCGCGCGGATCGCGGCCCTGGAGGATGACCTCGATGCCGCGCCACATCTGGCCCGAGGACCAGGAGTCGACCACCTGACCGCCGTCGACCTCGACGTCGATCCGGAGGTGGCCTTCGATGCGGGTGACGGGATCAACGACGATGCGACGGCTCATGTCAGGCGAGGCGTGGCGGGGGGTCGTGGCCGGCGAGGACCGGGAAGCGGCGGACGACGGCGATGTAGACCGCGATCTCGGCGCTCACCAGCGACACCGTGACCAGGGTCTCCACGACCGACGGGAAGTAGCTCCAGCCCTGGCCGGGGTCGAAGGCGACCAGGAAGACGTCGAAGCGGTACAGGCCGCCCGCCAAGGCGAACAGGGCGGCGGCCGCGAACAGGCGTCCGGCGGAGGCCCGCCGGCGCTGCAGGATCAGCCCGGCGGCGAGCAGCATGATGGCGGTCTCGCCGAGCAGGAAGGCGCTCGGCAGGTCGGTGGCGAGCAGGGCCAGCTTGCCCTCGGAGGCCAGGTTGGCGAAGCGCAGCACCAGGAACACCACCATCAGCCAGGCCATCAGGCGGCCGAGCGAGCGCAGCATCGGCGTCTCCGGCTTGGTGCCGAAGAACAGACTGCCGAGCAGCGACTCGATCGTGACCGCGGCGTAGCCCATCGCCGCGCAGGACATCAGGAACAGCAGCGGCAGCCAGCTGGTGTACCAGAACTCGTGCAGCTTGCCGCCCGACACCAGCATCAGGCTGCCGAGCGAGGACTGGTGCATGGTCGGCAGCAGCAGGCCGGCGGCCAGGATCCACGGCAGCGCCTTCTCGAGCTTGCCGCCCGCCAGGCCGGCGAAGCGGCTCAGCTTGGGCCGCTTGCTGCCGCTCCACTTCTCGAGGAAGACCGGCGACAGCTCGATCCACAACACCACCACGTAGGCGGTAATGCACAGCGCCACCTCGAGCAGCACCGAGTGCAGGTTCCAGTTCCACGGCAGGAACACGTTGTGCAGCTGCCAGTAGCGTCCCAGGTCGGGGACCACCGAGAAGCCGGCGATGGTGTAGCCCAGCGCGCTGGTGAGCACGGCTGGGCGCACCAGCGGGTGGTACTTGCCCTCGTTCAGCAGGTAGCACAGGATCGCGACGGCGTAGCCGCCGCAGGCCAGGGCGGTGCCGGTGACCACGTCGAAGGCGATCCAGAGCCCCCAGGGGTATCCGTCGTTGAGCGCGGTGGTGGGGCCGAGGCCGGCCAGGAAGCGCCAGGCCACCATGGCCATGCCGACCGCCACCACGACGAGGAGCAGGATGTAGGGCCGCGTCAGCAGGCGGTCGCCGATCGGGCGCGGGTCGCTCATGCCAGCCCCCCCTGCCCGAGCTGGTCCTCGGGCGTCTTCGGCGCCGCCGGCGGCGGCTTGGGCCGCGCGGGCTGCTTGGCTCCCTGGGCCGCCCGGCGGTGGTACCAGACCGACCCCGCCAGCACGGCGTAGACCGCCATCGGGATCACGAAGCCCTTGTAGATGCTGGATTGGATGTGTTCGGCCAGACCCGCCACCGCCTGCTCATCGAGCTCGGGCAGCGCCAGGTTGGCGAAGGGCACCTCGGACAGCATCAGCACCTGGGTGCCGCCGCCTTCGTGCTCCCCGTAGATGTGGTCGATGTAGCGGTCGGGCTCCGCCGCGATCCGCCGCCGCGCCTCGCGCAGCAGCCGGTCGCGGCCGCCGAAGACCACCGCCTCGCGCGGACAGGCCTCGGTGCAGGCCGGCTGGCCGCCCTCGACCACGCGGTCGTGGCACAGCTCGCACTTGACGATGCGCGGCGCCGACGCCTCCCACTCGAACTTGGGCACGTTGAAGGGGCAGGCCACCTGGCAGTAGCGGCAGCCGACGCAGCGGCTGACGTCGTAGCTGACGATGCCGCCGAGCCCCTTGTGCAGCGCCCCGGCCAGGCACACCGAGACGCAGGCGGGCTGCACGCAGTGCATGCACTGGGCCTTCATGAACAGCGGACCGTCGGGACCGTCCGCCTTGCGGATCACGGTCTTGGTCGTCGCCGACAGGTCCTGCGGCGCGTCGTGCAGGCCGCGACCGCTGGGGTCCTCCGGCGGGAGGCCCTGGGTGCGCTTGCAGGCGGCCATGCAGGCCTGGCAGCCGATGCAGCGCGTGGAGTCGTAGAGCAGGCCGAAGTCGTTCGGTGCTGGGGTTCTCTCCCCTCGTGGAACGTTGGCGGCGCGTACGGCGCCGCCGGTCATCACCGCCGCGGCCGCGCACTTCAACAAATGGCGCCGTGACTGGTTCATCTCACACCTCCAAGTCCGTCTTGTCGTCTGGGTGGACCTTGTCGAGCCGGCGCGAGGCCATCCAGGCCGCGCCGACGAGGACGCCGCCGACCAGGCCGGCGAGGCCGGTGGCCAGCGGACTGATGCCCGAGCGTTCGCGGCTCTCCGGCGTCATCGGCGCCGGGATGGCCGCGGGGGTGGGTTCGGGCACTTCGATCGTGTCGTGCAGCGGCACCTTGAAGGCGAGCTCCTCCTCGGTGCAGCCCACGCAGGGGTGGCCGATGCCGATCGGCCAGGCTCCCACCACCTCGCAGAAGTGGCTGGTCGAGCAGCTGGCGAAGGTCTGCGGTCCCTTGCAGCCGAGCTCGTACAGGCACCATCCCTGGCGGTGCCCCTCGTCGCCGAAGGCCTTGGCGAAGCGGCCGGCGTCGAAGTGCGGGCGGCGCGGGCAGTGCTCGTGCACCGTGGTGCCGTAGGCGAAGCGCGGGCGGCCCTTGTCGTCGAGCGCCGGCAGCTTGCCCCAGCTCAGGTAGTAGAGCAGGGTGCCCAACAGGTGGTAGGGGTTCGGCGGGCACCCGGGCAGGGTGATCACCGGCTTGTCCGGCAGCAGCGGCGGGATGCCGCTGGCGCCGGTCGGGTTGGGCGGCGCCGCGGCCACGCCGCCGAAGGAGGCGCAGGAGCCGATCGCGACGATCGCGGCGGCGCCGGCGGCGACCTCCTGCAGCGAGGCGGTCGCGGTCTTGCCGGCCACCTTGCAGTAGATGCCGTCCTCCTTGGTCGGGACGGCGCCCTCGATCACGAGCAGGTAGCTCCCGGCCGACTCCTCCAGCACCTTGTGGAGGTTCGCCTCCAGCTGGTGGCCAGCGGCGGCGGCGAGGGTCTCGTGGTAGTCGAGGGAGATCAGGTCGAGGATCAGCTCGCCGACCCCCGGCTGGGTGGTGCGGAGCAGGGTCTCGGTGCACCCCGTGCACTCCTGGTAGTGCATCCACACCACGGGCGGCCGATCCGGGGCGCTGACCGCTTCGGCCACGCGGGCCGTCAGGCGGGTGTCGATCCCGGCCGCGGCGGCAGCGACGGCGCAAGCCTTCAGGAAGCTGCGGCGATCGGTGTGGGAATCCTGCCAGGCCCGAGAAGGAGGGCAGGATACTGCCAGAAGCGAGTTGTCAAAGTCCATGGTTTCCCCCGGAAGACTCCTAACTCCTTTAACCTAAGACCTTGTCAGGGAAAGATGAAAAATGATGCCCTATGTGTGCCGAAATAGGGCGCTCAGATGCTCATTCTTCATCGTTCCGTTGGCCTCCCCATTCCTTCTGTATCGGAACGGAAGCCCGCGCCCCTGAGCCGTTCCTAGAATCCTCGGTCCGTGTCGCTCCTCCCCGCCTCTTCGCTCGTCCTGGCCCTGCTCGCCGCACCGGGGGGGGATCCGGATTCGCGGCCCCGGATTCGGGTGGCGCGCGCCCCGCAGCCCCCGGTCATCGATGGACTGCTGGAGGCCGAGGTGTGGGACCGGGCCGCCTCCATCGGCCCGCTGACCGAGGTCGATCCGGACGAGGGCGCGCCCTCCGACCCGGCCACCGAGGTGCTGCTGTTGCGGGACGAGGAGTACCTGTACCTCGGCTTCATCTGCCACGAGCCCGAGCCCGAGGCGATGGTGCTGCAGCAGATGGCGCGCGACGCCTTCCTCAGCGACGACGACCGGCTCGAGTTCGTCCTCGACACCTTCCGCGACGGCCAGACCGGCTACTTCTTCCAGATGAGCGCCGCCGGCTCACGCGGCGACGCCCTGCTCGGCGCCAACGGCGGCACCTTCAACAAGCGCTGGGACGCATTCTGGGAGGGGCGCACCCGCATCGAGGCCGACCGCTGGACCGCCGAGATCGCGATCCCGTTCAAGGCGCTGGCCTCCGGGTCCGACGGCGTCTGGCGCTTCAACGTCGAGCGCTTCCGCGGCGTCGATCGCTCCCGCCACCGCTGGACCGCGACCCGCCGCGACCTGCGGGTGCAGATCGTCAGCGAGGCGGGCGAGATCGAGGGCCTCGACGGCACCGAGGACGGCCTCGGCATGGAGCTGGTGCCCTTCTTCAAGCTGCGCCGCAGCGAGTTCGAAGGCCCCGAGCACAAGACCCTGGTCGGCGCCGGCGGCGGCGAGTTCAACTGGCGCATCACCCCGCAGCTGAACGGCTCGCTGACCTGGAACACCGACTTCGCCGAGACCGAGGCCGACTCGCGCCGGGTCAATCTGACCCGCTTCCCGCTGTTCTTCCCCGAGAAGCGCGACTTCTTCCTGCAGGACTCCAACCTGTTCGACTTCGGCGAGCAGAGCGGCTTCGGCAGCCGCGGCGGCGGCAGCAACCTGCTGCCCTACTTCAGCCGGCGCATCGGCCTGACCAGCGCCGGGGACGAGGTGCCGATCGAAGCCGGCGCCCGCCTCGCCGGCCGGGTCGAGGACCTCGACCTCGGCCTGCTCGCGGTCCACACCGGCGCCGCCACCGGCGCCCGCGCCGGCGAGCTGTTCGTGATGCGGCCCTCCTACCGCATCACCGACGAGGTCTCGGCCGGCTTGCTCTTCACCTCGGGCAACCCCGAGACCGACGACCGCAACCTGGTCACCGGCGCCGACCTGCGCTTCAGCCGCACCGACTTCCTGCCCGGCTACCGCCTGAGCCTGAACAGCTACGCGCTGCGCAGCTCGGACGAGCAGACCCACGAGGTCGGCGGCGGTTGGGGGGTGCAGACCTCGCTGGTCGGCCGCGACTGGTCGCATCGGCTCGACACCTTCAGCACCCAGTCGAAGTTCCGGCCCGCGCTCGGCTTCGTGCGCCGTCCGGGGGAGCGCTACTACCGCCTCGAGACGCGCTGGGAGCCGCGCCCCGGCGCCGGCAGCTCGGTGCGCGAATACCAGTTCGGCTTCCGGCCGCGTTGGTGGACCGACGCCAGCGGGAGCATCCAGACCCACGGCATCGACCTGACCTTCTTCGGCGCCGAGTGGCACAGCGGCGACCGCTTCACCGCGACCTGGGCCTTCGACGGCGACCGCCTCTCGAGCGCCTTCTCGCCGGTGCCCGGCACGACGATCCGCAAGGGCTTCCACCACTGGAACGTGCTCGAGGCCAGCTATCGCTTCTCGCAGGCGCGCGCCCTGTCCGGGGCCATCAGCACCAAGTCGGGCCAGTGGTACAACGGCACCGCCGTGCGCACCACCGGCGACCTGAACTGGCGGCCGAACGGCAACCTGTTCCTGGGGCTGAACCTGCAGGAGAACCACTTCTGGGTGCCCGGCGGGGACTTCGTCACGCGGGTGGCGATCGCCAACGCCGACTACTCCTTCTCGCCCGACCTGAGCTGGCGCAACCTGGTCCAGGCCGACAACCAGTCCGACGTGCTCGGCTTGCAGTCCCGGCTGCACTGGCTGCAGGCGGACGGCCGCGAGCTGTTCCTGGTGCTCAACTACGCCTGGGAAGAGCTGCCCGACGGCCCGCTGGTGCCGGCCTCGCGCGACCTGACCGCCAAGCTGGTCTACTCGGTGCGGTTCTGAGCGGCGCGCCGGAGGAGTAGGGTGTGCGGGCCATGAACCGTCTCGGTCGCTGGCTCCCGACCCTGTTCTTCGTGCTGCTCGTCTCTTGGGGCGCGCGCGAGGCCCGCGAGGCCCGGTTCTTCCGGCTCTCGGCGGAGACCGGCGCGCCGTTGGAGGCCGACCAGGCCGCGGCCGCCGGCGGCGCCTGGTTCAGCGCCGAACCCGACGGGCTCTATCACGTGCGGCGCGTCGAGCACGCGCTGCGCCATGGCCTGCCGCCCGCCGCCCGCGACGCCGCGATGGCCTTCCCCGACGGGGCGGACATCCCGTGGCCGCCCTACTACGACGCGCTGCTCACGGTGACGCTGCGGCCGCTGGCCGGGCCGATGAGGGAAGCGCCCGCGGCGACGGCCGGACCTGACCCGCTGCGCGCGCACCGCGCCGAGCTCGAGCGTCGGCTCGCCACCTTGCCGCTGTTCTTCGGCATCGGCATCAGCCTGCTGGTGGCGGCGGCCGGCGCGACCATGGGCGGGCGCTCGGGCATGCTCGCGGCGGGCCTGCTGCACGCCCTGTGCCACGGCGCGGTCCATTACTCGGTCCCCGGCATCGCCGACCACCACGCCTTCGTCGGCCTGGGGCTGGCGACCGTCCTGCTGCTGGTGTCCGAGGCGATCCGGCGCGGGGCTCTGCACCGGCCGGGACTGGCGTGGCGCTTCGGCGCCACCGCC
>CAZXTO010000116.1:0-9512 GCA_964643675.1 uncultured Planctomycetales bacterium | reverse complement strand
ATGCGCGAAAACGTGCTGGCGATGAGCGTGGTGGACCGCCAGCTGCGCCTGCGGCTGCGCGGCCTGCGCTCCCTCGACGAGGAGCCCGGCGCGATGCGCTGGGGCGGCCTGGGCACCACCTTCCTGGCGCTCGACCTCGACCAGCTCGGCGAGCGCACCGAGCGCAAGGCGGCCGACTTCAGCTCGGCCGAGATCAGCCGCTTGCTGAGCGAGGGCGAGGTCAAGCCGAAGCGCCGGCTGTCCTACCGGATGGAGTGGTGGCGCCGGCTGGGGCTGGCGCTGGTGCCGGTCCCGCTGGCCCTGATCGGCGCCCTGCTCGGCTGGCGGCTGCGCCGCTCGGGGGTGCTGACGGCCTTCGCCGCCGCCTTCGCCCTGCAGCTGCTGCTCTATTACCCCTTGTTCTACCTCGGGCTGGCGCTCGCCGGCGCCGCCACCGTCGCGCCGGCGGTCGGCGCCCTGCTGCCGGTGGCGGGGATGGTGCTGGCGCTGATCGTGCTGCTGCCGCAGGGGAGGCGGGCCTGATGGACCGCTTCGACCGCTACCTGTTCCGGGTCTTCCTGCGCTACTGGCTGGTGGTCGGCGGCGCCCTGCTCGGCACCTTCCTGGTCCTGCACCTGCTCGGCAACAGCGATGAGCTGGGGCAGTTCCGCGGTCCGCGCAGCGAGCTGGCGCTCGACATCCTGAAGTGGATCGGACTCAACCTGCCCTACCGCTGGCTGGAGTTCGCGCCCTACCTGAGCCTGATCGCCGGCCTGGCCACGGTCATGCACCTGGCCAAGCGCCGCGAGTGGACCCCGGTGCTGACCTCGGGCCGCTCCGCCCTGCGGGCGGTCCTGCCCTTGCTGCTCGGCGCCTTGATGTTCGGCCTGCTCTCGATGCTGGTCCGCGAGCACGTGCAGCCGCGCCTGGCCGAGGCCCGCCTGGCCCTGGAGTGGAAGCTCGACGACCAGCAGGCCTGGGTGCTCCGCGACCTCTCGGCCCGCTCGCGCGACGACCAGCGGCTGCTGGCGCGCAGCTTCCGGCCGGCCGACGGGGTCATCGAAGGGCTCGAGGTCTACGCCCACGGCAACGAAGGCGAAGACGTGATGATCCTGGCCGATTTCGCCCGCTGGAGCGGCGACCGCTGGGAGCTGACCGAGGGCGGTCGGCGCATCGTGCCCGGTCGCAGCGCCGAGCCGGTGGCCAGCTTCCGCCACGGCGAGCTGACGCCCGCCGACCTGGTCCGGGCCGGCATCGCCCGAACCAGCCCGCTCGATCTGAGCTCCCGGGAGCTGCGCGAGGTGCTGGCCCGGGACAACCACCACCGTCAGGCCGCGACCCTGCTGTGGGCCTGGCGGGCGGCGCCCTTCAGCCACCTGGTGCTGCTCCTCCTGGGCATCCCCTTCGTGCTGCGCTTCGACCGCCGCTCCTCGATGGAGGGGCTGGGCTACGGATTGCTGCTCAGCATCCTCTACTTCGCGGCCGAGATCCTGATGCGGGACCTGGGCGGCCGCGGCGCGGTCTCCCCGCGGGTGGGGGGCTGCGGCGCCCTGCTGGCCTTCGCCGTCCTGGCCCTGCTGCGCTGGCGCAGCCCAGGAAGCCGCCGGGGGGCGGGATGATCCGCGACGCTCGCCGCGTCACAATGGGCACCATGCGCTGGTCCCCGCTGCTCCTGACGCTCCTGTGCGCCGCCTGCGCCACCGCTACGCCGCTGGAGACCGGAGACCGGCTGTTCCGCACCGGTCGCTACGTCGAGGCCTACCAGCACTACGCCGCGATGGCCGCGGAGGGCGGCGCGACCGCCCAACTCGAGGCCCGGATCGAATCGGCCCGCTTCGAGATGGTGCTGGAGCACGCCCGCGAGCTGCTCCACCGTCAGCAGCCGCACCAGGTGCTCGAGGTGCTGGGGATCGCCGAGCAGCTGCGTCCGGGGCACCCGGACATCGCCGCGCTGCGCCTGCGCGCCCACCGCAAGGTCGGGGTGGAGTTCGCCGAGGAGGGGCGTCAGCGCTTCGACGAGGAGAATCCTCACCGGGCCCTGGCCGCCTACGAGCAGGCCTTGGTGTGGGACCCCGAGAACGCGCTGGCCCAGGAGGGGCTGGGGCTGGCCCGGGCCCGGCTGGAAGCGATGGAGCGGCTCGGGGAGGAGTTCTTCTTCCTCGGCCTGGATGAGCTCGACCGCGGCTCCGCCGATCGCGCCCGGACCGCCTTCCAGCACGCCACCACCCACTGGGGCGAGGAGAGCCGGGCGGCCGAGCTGCTCGAGGAACTCAGCCAGCAGCTCGCGGAACGCAGCCTGATCCAGGCCCGGCAGTACCTGGCGATGGGGCTGATCGGTCAGGCCTGGATGGCCCTGCGCGACGCCGATCACCTGCGCCCGGGCGTGCCCGAGGTGGAGCAGCGGCTGGTCGAGCTCGAGGCGGCCCTGCTCGCCGATCTGGACCTGGACGCGGCCGAGCTGGCCCTGCGCGGAGGCTACCCGGATCGGGCCCTGGAGGCGGTCTCCGCCGCCCTGGCGCGCGAGGCCTTGGGGGTGGAGGATCGCACCGCCCGGCTCAGCCGCGAGGCCGAGCAGCTGCGGGTGCACCAGGACTACGTGCGCGCGCGGGCCTGCGAGATCGACGGCCTGATGGTGCGCGCCGTGGACCTGCTCCGGGCCATCGCCAGCTCGGGCGAGGCCGGTTACGAGGACGTGCCGCTGCGGCTGGAACAGGCCGAGCAGCGCCTGGCCTCGGCGGCCGACAGCTACCGTCAGGCGCTCGCGGCGGAGAGCGCGGGCGACCGCGAGCTCTACCTGGAGCAGCTGCGAGCGACGGTGCGCGCGGCGCGCGACTACCAGGACGCCAGCTGGCGGCTGCGGCTGCTCACGGCCGAAGCCGGAGGCTGAGCCAGGGCATCGCCGGCGAGGGGAAGGTGGTGGAGACGAAGGGACTTGAACCCTCGACCTTCGCATTGCGAACGCGACGCTCTCCCAACTGAGCTACGTCCCCACTCGGCCCTCGAGGCGGAAACCGCCGCAAGGGCGGAATAGGATACGCGGGTCCCCGGGCCTCGTCCATGCCTGCCGAAGCCTTTCTCGTCGCCGCGCTCCCCTTCGACGTCCGCCCCGGCGAAGTCGAAGCGAACCTCGCGACCGCCCTCGGCGGCCTCGAGCGGGCCGCCCGTGCCGGCGCCCGTCTGCTGCTGTTGCCGGAGAAGTGGCCGACCTCCTTCCTGCCCGAGTTCCATGACGAGGTGCGCGCCCAGAGCGCTGCCGCGCTCGAGCAACTGCAGGCGCGCGCGGCCGAGCTGGGGGTGAGCGTGGCCGGCTCGGCGCCGGGCGGCGACCGGGCCAAGCCGAGCAACGAGCTGCACCTGCTCGGCGCCGGCGGGCCGGTCTATCCCTACCGCAAGCGGGTGCTGTTCTCGCCGACCGGTGAGGGGCGCCAGTGCCGGCCCGGCCGCGGCTGGCCCGAAGCGCTGGACCTCGGCTTCGCCCGCGTCTCCGGCGTGGTCTGCTACGACCTGCGCTTCCCCGAGCTGACCCGGCGCGCCTTCTACGACGGCGCCGACCTGTTCCTGGTTCCCGCCCAGTGGCCGACCCCGCGCGCCGGCATCTTCGAGCTGCTGTCGCGCGCGCGCGCGGCCGAGAACCAGTGCTGGTTGCTGGCCTGCAACCGCGCCGGCCGCGCCGCCCTCGGCGACAAGCGGATGATGGAGTTCCCCGGCAGCGCGCTGCTGGTGGATCCGCTCGGCGAGGTGGTCGCGCGCCGCGACGACGGCGGCCTGCTGGTGGCGGAGGTCGACCTGGCCGCCATGACCGAGGTGCGTCGCCGGGTGCCTTGCGCCCGCGACGCCCGCCTGGCCGGCCTGTGGCCGGAGGAGAACGCGTGAACCGATTCCCCGAGGCCTGGGACGGCGCCGACCTGCTGTTCCTCGACTGCGACTCCACCCTTTCGACCATCGAGGGCATCGACGAGCTGGCCCGTCGCCGCGGCGTCGACGTGGCCGCCCTGACCGCGCAGGCGATGGACGGCGAGCTGCCGATGGACCAGGTCTACCGGCGGCGCCTGGAGCGGATCCACCCGACCGCCGAGGACTTCGCCTGGCTGGCGGTCGAGTACCGCCGCACCCTGGTCGAAGGGGCGGCCGAGGTGGTCGCGGCGCTGCTGGAGCTCGGGGTCGCCTGCCACGTGATCTCGGGCGGCCTGGAGCCGGCGGTGGCGCCCTTCGCCGCCGAGCTGGGCATCCCGGGCGACCGCGTCCACGCCGTGCCTTATCCATTGGAGGCCAGCGACCCGGTCGGCGTCGCCTGCGCCCACCCGCTGTCCCGCAACGGCGGCAAGCCCGAGACGGTGGCCGCGGTCTGCGCCGACGGCCCGCCGCGGGCCCGCCGCATGCTGGTGGGGGACGGCAGCTCCGACCTCGAGGCCGCCTCGGAGGTGGGGCTGTTCGTCGGCTTCGGCGGGGTGGAGGACCGGGCGCGGGTGCGGCGCGAGGCCGCGGTCTTCCTGCGCGGTCCTGGCCTGTGGGCGGTCGCCGCCCTGGCCGCCGGCCCAGGCCGCCTCGACGCCCTCGCCTCGACCGCCCCGCGCGTGCATGATGGCGCGGTTCGGGACCTCGCTTCCCCCTCCAAGACCGCGATCCATGCCCATGACCGCTCCTGACTCCCCGAAGCTCTTCCTGCCGGGTCCGACCCAGGTGGCGCCGGAGATCCTGGCCGAGATGAGCCGGCCGGCGATCGGCCACCGCGGCGCCGAGTGCGCGCGCCTGTGGCGGACCGCTCGCGCCGGCCTGCGCCGCCTGATGGGCACCGAGGGCGAGCTGCTGATGCTCACCGGCCCGGCCAGCGCGATGATGGAGGCCGCGGTGCGCAACACGGTGCGCGAACGCTCGCTGCACCTGGTCAACGGCGCCTTCTCCAAGCGTTGGTTCGACATCGCGCGCGCCTGCGGCAAGCAGGCGGTGGCGGTCGAGCAGGAGTGGGGCCACGGCTTCGGCGCCGAGGACCTGGCCGCCGCCCTGGCCGAGCACGGACCGGTCGACGCCGTCACCGTGGTCCACAACGAGACCTCGACCGGCGTCACCAGCCCGATCCAGGACTACCGCGCGGTGCTGGCCGAGCACCCGGACACCTTGCTGCTGGTCGACACCGTCAGCTCGATGGCCGGGCTGCCGGTCGAGGTCGACGCCTGGGGCCTGGACGTGTGCCTGTTCGGCACCCAGAAGTGCCTGGCGCTGCCGGCCGGCCTGGCCTTCGCCAGCGTGTCGGAGCGCGCCCTGGCGCGCGCCGCCGAGGTCGAGCAGCGCGGCTGGTTGCTCGACTTCCTCAAGCTGGCCAAGAGCAACCAGAAGGAGCAGTCGCCGACCACGCCCTCCACCGCGCACCTCTACGCCTTGGTGCGCCAGCTCGAACGGATCGAGCAGGAGGGGCGGGAGCAGCGCTGGCAGCGTCACCGGGCGATGGCCGAGCGCTGTCGCTCCTGGGCCGAGGGGCACGGCTGGCGGCTGTTCCCACAGCCGGGTTTCCGCTCCGACACCGTCAGCTGCATCGCCCGCGGCGACGGCCCCGACTTCAACCCGGCGATCACCCGGTTGGCCGAGCAGGGCGTGATCGTGAGCGGCGGCTACGGCGCGCTCAAGGGGCAGACCTTCCGCATCGGCCACATGGGAGAACACCGCATGGAGGACCTCGATCAGCTGCTCGCCGACTTCGACGCCGCGCTCGCCGCGGAGGAGGCCGGCGCCCGATGAAGGTCCTGCTCGCGGACGCCGTCGCCGCCGAGTGCGGCGAGATCCTGCGCCGGGCCGGCCACGAGGTGGTCGATTCGCCGGCCCTCCCTCGCCCCGAGCTCGAGGCCGCCATCGCCGATTGCGAGGGCCTGGTGGTGCGGAGCGCCACCACCGTCGACGCCGCCCTGATGGAGGCGGCTCCGCAGCTGCGGGTGATCGGCCGGGCCGGCTCCGGGGTCGACAACATCGACGTGCCCGAGGCCACCGCCCGCGGCGTGGTGGTGATGAACGCGCCGGGTGAGAACACCCTGTCGGCCGCCGAACACGCCTGCGCGCTGCTGATGGCGGTGTCGCGCAACGTCGCCAGCGCGCACCTGCGGATGCGCGACGGCGAGTGGGGCAAGAAGGGCCTGATGGGGGTGGAGCTGCACGGCAAGACCCTCGGCGTCCTGGGGCTGGGCCGGATCGGCCGCGAGGTCGCGGTGCGGGCCAAGGCCTTCGGCATGAAGGTGCTCGGCTTCGACCCCTTCCTGCCGCCCGAGGTGGCCGAGAGCCTCGGCATCGAGCTGGCCGAGCTGGACGCGATCTGGCCCCAGGCCGACTTCCTGACCGTGCACGCGCCGCTCACCGATCGCACCCACCACCTGGTCGGCGCCGAGGCCTTGGCGGCCTGCAAGCCGGGGGTGCGGGTGGTGAATTGCGCCCGCGGCGGCCTGGTCGACGAGGCCGCGCTGCTCGAGGCCCTGGCCGACGGCCGCGTCGCCGGCGCCGCCCTCGACGTCTTCGAGCAGGAGCCGCTGCCGGCCGACTCGCCGCTGCGCAGTCACCCGGCGGTGGTCCTCACCCCGCACCTCGGGGCCAGCACCACCGAGGCCCAGGAGAAGGTCGCGGTGCGCATCGCCGAGCAGTTCAACGCCTACTTCGAGGCCGGCGTGGTCCGCAACGCGGTCAACATGATCGCCCTCGAGCCCGCCGTGGCCGAGCGGCTCACGCCCTGGCAGCGGCTGGCCGAGACCATGGGCCTGATGCAGGCCGAGCTGCTCGACGGCCGCATCGAGGAACTCACGGTCAAGGTGGCGGGGGAGATCGGCGAGCTGCCGCTGCGCGCCTTCACCGGCGCGGTGCTGAAGGGCCTGCTGGACCGCCTGCTCAGCCAGCGCGTCAACCTGGTCAACGCCGAGGCGGTGGCCAAGGACCACGGCTACGCGGTGCGCGAGGTGCGCGGCCAGGAGACCGACGGCTACGCCGGGCTGCTGACGGTGCGGCTGCGCAGCGACCAGGGCGAGCACGTGCTGGAGGGCGCGGTGTTCGGCAAGGACCACCCCAAGATCGTGCGGATCGACAACTTCTACCTCGAGTCCGACGCCAAGGGCGAGATCCTGCTGTGCCAGAACGAGGACGTGCCGGGGCGCCTGGCCGCCCTCGCCGCGGTGGTGGCCGAGTACCAGGTCAACATCGCCGACTTCGCCCTCGGGCGCGACCGCGACAGCGGTCAGGCCCTGAACGCGATCCACCTCGACAGCCCGCTGCCGGCGGCGGCGCTGGACCAGGTGCGCGCCGTCGAGGGCGTGCACTGGGCGCGCGTGGTGCGGATGCCCGCCGAGTGAGCCGGTCGCCCGGAGAATGGACATGGAGCTGTTGCAAGATCTGAGCGCCTGGTTCGGCCAATGGTTCGGCGAGGCCACCGCGGTGGCGGTGGCGCGCTGGAGCATGGTGCTGAGCGTCCTGGTGGTGGCGGTGCTGGCCAACTTCGTGGCCAAGCGGGTCATCGTGCGGCTGCTGCGCGGCTTCGTGCTGCGCACCGCGGTGCGCTGGGACGACCTGCTGGTGGAGTACAAGGTCTTCCACCGCCTGTCCCACCTTGCGCCGGCGATGGTGATCCACTTCTCGGCCGCGCTGCTGTTCCCGGCGCCCGACGGCGGCGCCGCCGGCGCCGAGGCCGCCGACCCGGCCCTCGGCTGGCGCAGCTTCGTCACCCGGGTGGCGCTGTCCTACATGGTGCTGGTGGGCGCCCTGGTCGCCGACGCCTTCCTCAACGTGCTGGTGCGGCTGGCGCGCGACAGCGATTCGCTGCGCGACAAGCCGGTCCGCAGCTACGTGCAGGTGATCAAGATCCTGCTGTGGGTCACGGTCTCGATCGTCGCCCTGGCCTTCCTGATGGGGCGCGAGCCGTGGGCCTTCCTCGGCGGCCTCGGCGCGCTCACCGCGGTCCTGCTGCTGGTCTTCAAGGACTCCATCCTCGGCCTGGTGGCCAGCATCCAGATCGCCGCGCTCGACCTGGTGCGGCCGGGCGACTGGATCGAGATGCCGAAGTTCGGCGCCGACGGCGACGTGCTCGACCTGAGCCTGACGACGGTCAAGGTCCAGAACTGGGACAAGACCATCACCAGCATCCCGACCTACGCCCTGGTCTCGGACAGCTTCAAGAACTGGCGCGGGATGAGCGAGTCGGGCGGCCGGCGCATCAAGCGCTCGATCGCGATCGACGTCAACAGCGTCCGCTTCCTGGACGGGGCGGCGCTCGAGCGGCTGGGCAAGGTGCAGAAGATCAACGCCTACCTGGGTCAGAAGGTGGAGGAGGTCGAGCGCTGGAACCAGGAGCAAGGGGTGGACCCGGACAGCCCGGTCAACGGCCGGCGGCTGACCAACCTCGGCACCTTCCGGGCCTACCTGGAGCACTGGCTGCGCGCGCAGCCCCTGGTGCACGAGGGCATGACCTTCCTGGTGCGCCAGCTGCCGCCGAGCGGCCAGGGCATCCCGCTGCAGATCTACTTCTTCTCCAAGGAGCAGCGCTGGGCCCACTACGAGGCCTTCCAGGCCGACGTCTTCGACCACATCCTGGCGGTGCTGCCGGAGTTCGGTCTGCGCGCCTTCCAGGAGCCGACCGGGGCCGACTGGAGGGTCGGCAGCGAAGCGCGCTAGCGGCGCCGCGGCGCGATCGGAGCCTCGGCGGGAAGCCGGCCCCTAGGCGGCATCGAGCAGGCGGCGGACCTGGGCGGCGAGCCGTTCCAGGTTGAGCGGCTTCTCGAGCACCTCGTCGGCGCCGAGGCGGCGCGCGACTTCCAGATAGAGCTGGTTGGTCGGGGCGCTGAGCACGATCACCGGCATCTTCGGCCAGTGCTCGCGGATCGCCACCAACAGCTCGATCCCGTCGGTCTCGGGCATCACGATATCGGTGATGACCAGGTCGACTTGCTGGTCCTGGAGAAGCCGGAGGCCGGACTTGCCGTCCTCGGCTTCGACGATGCCGAACCCATCCCGCAGGAAGCGCTCACGGAGGACGTCGCGCACCATGGACTCGTCTTCGACGATCAGGAGTTTGTGAGACATGGAAGGGTGCTCCGACGAGGGAGGCCGGCGGGCTCTCATTGTTCCAGAAAGCTGCCTCCGCGGCCAGCGGCGATTGCCGCCTGGACCCGCTCGAGGAATTCGGTCGGCCGGAACGGCTTCTCCAGCAGGTCCACGTCCTCCGGGCGCAGCTCCTGGGAGGCCAGGATGTCGGCGCTGTAGCCGGTCATGAACAAGATCGGGATCTCCGGTCGCAGCAGGGCGAGCTCCCGCGCCAGGGCCGGGCCGTTCATGCCCGGCATCATGACGTCGGTCACGACCAGGTCGATGTCGCGGCGCTCCTCGGTCAGGACCGCCAGGGCCTCGGCGCCGTTGCAGGTGCTCAGGACCTCGAAGCCGGCGGCCTCGAGGATCCGGCGGCCGAGCAGGCGCACGGCCTGTTCGTCCTCGCACAGCAGCACGGTGCCGGAGAGCCGGGCGGAGCGGCGCGGGGCCGGCGCGGGCGCGGTCGGCGCCTGGCCGGGCATGCGGTC
>CAZXTO010000115.1:0-9534 GCA_964643675.1 uncultured Planctomycetales bacterium | reverse complement strand
CACGGTCGCGCGCCGGCCGTCGCGCTCGGCCTCGGACCACGCGGGGAAGCGCTCGCCCGCGCTGGTCGGGAAGCCGGTGAAGCCCGCCGCGGGCACCCGGACGGCGGCGGTCGCGGGCTGATTCCATTCCCACACCGGCATCGGGTCTCCCGCCGTGAACAGCAGCAGGCCGTCCCAGCGCGGATCCAGCGCGCCGACGGCGAAGGACCGCGCCGGTCGCGGTTCGAGTTCGACCCAGATCTGCTCGCGGCCGCGGACCTCGAAGGCATCGGACCAGGAGAGCCGGCCGTCCGCCAGCAGGGCGGAGACCCGGTATCGGCCGGGGCCGGGCAAGGCGCGCAGGAAGCTGCCGTCCGTAGCTTGACCCGGGTCGCCCAGCTGCGTGAGCCCTCCTTCCCGGAACAGCGCGGTCCGAACGATCGGCGTAAGCCGACCGCTCGCGTCCCGCACCTGGCCAGCGACCAGCGCCGTGGGGAGCGGCGCCGAGGCCGCCACCGCCAGGCCGAGGGGCCGCTCCGGTGCCTGCATCAGGAGCAGCTCCGCGCCGGCCTCCGGGTGGTACCAATGCGCTTCCCCGCCGCACGAGAAGCGGAGCGGAACCGGCGGCAGACCGGCGCCGAACCGCGGGTGGTCGGCAGGGGGCACGCGGAAGGAGCCATCGGCGTCGGTCCGGACCTCGAAGCGCAGACCGCTGCCGGGCAGCTCGGCGCGGACCGCGGCTCCGGCGACGGGCTCGCCGCTCGCGTCCACCACTCGCCCGAACACCGGCTCCGGCCGCGAGAGCCGGATCGCCTCGGTGTCGGCGGCCGGACTCGGCGCGAAGACCACCGCGCAATCCCCGCCCGCGCCCAGGAACCACCAGACGCGATCGGCTTCCTGGTCCAAGCCGTTCATCTCGAAGGCGCCGGCGGCGTCGCAGGGGACCTGCCAGGGTGCGTCTTCACCAGCCCAGCCCACGCCGTGGTCCTGGTCGCCGCGCCAGCTCTGCACCACGCAACCGGAGGCCGGCAATCCCCGCGAATCCAGGACCACTCCCGAGAGGACCCGCTCACCTTCCAGGACCACGGTCGCCGCATCCCGGCGCAGCAGGTCCAGGCGCAGGACCCGCGAGGCGTGTCCGTCCGCTTCGAGGATCACCGGCCAGCCCTCCGGATGGAGGACGGCGCAAGCGCCGGGTTGAAGCTGCACCCGGCCGCCGGGGCCGGTGGTCCAGGAAACGGAGCGACCGCCCGGACAGGAGGGAGCGGGCCTCAACCGCGCCCCGGACAGGGGGCGTTCGTCATGACCGAGGACCTCGAGCTCCAGGGGCTCGACCGGATAGGCAGGCGAGCTCGGATCCCACCGCCGCACCGTGGCGGAGCCGGGCGGAAGAGGCTCGACGAAGCTCGACCGACGCGCGCCGCAGGCGAAACGGAGATCCACCCGCAGCCTCTCCCCCGCCGGCACGCGCCACTCGACGCGGCCGTCCGGCGGGATGGTGGCGGCTGGACTCCAGGCGCCGTCCGGCCACACGGCGTAGCGCGCCTCGGCCGGGTCGAGCACCACCGGGCCGCCAGGCGACCGCTCGAACACGAGCGTGGCGCCGCCGGTCGGCCGGGGGTCCGCAGATACGGAGAGCGTCTGGCAAAGAAGAAGGCTCAGCAGATAGGCGTACATGAATCCCCCCTTGTTGTTGGGAACGCCGCCGACGGCGTTTTCGTTCACGAAAAATGCAGCTCCCCCCGGAGCGGCGTTTCCCGTCCTATGCGGTGGAACGTCCCCGGATCACGATTCGTTGGCAGAATGCCGCGGAATCGTCCTCCTCGGCCTCGCGCACCGCCACGATCGGCCGGCGCAGCCACAGCTCGAGAGAGGCGCCGTCCTCTGCGCCGTCGACCATGCCGCCGCCGAGGGCGAGCGGGCCGGCCAGGAGCAGGAAGGGGCCCCAACGGCGCAAGATCAGGAACAGGAAGAAGAGGGTCATCGCTGGACGGGTGTCCCCCTCGGCTACGCCGGGAGGACGCGCCCTCTTCGCCAATCCGCGGCCGGTCTAGCCGAAACGCCCGGGATAGAAGGCCGGGCGCGGCATGCCGAACAGATAGCCCTGCAGCAGGTCGCAACCGGCGTCGACCAAGGCGTCGCGCTGGGCGTGCGTCTCGACCCCCTCGCCGATCACCTGGGTCTCGAGCTCGGTGCACAGCTGGCACAAGGAGCGCACCAGCATCTGCTGGACCTGATCGCGCTCGGCGCCTTGCACCAGGAGCTGGTCGAGCTTGACCACGTCGGGCTCGAGGCGGGCGAAGGTGACCAGGCCATTGTCGCCGGCGCCGAGGTCGTCCATCGCCACCCCGAAGCCGAGCAGGCGCAGGCAGGCGACCTTGTCGGCGGCGCCGTTCACGACCTCAAAGGACTCGCGCTCGGTGACCTCGAGCACCACCCGCGGCGCCACCTTCGACAGCGGCGCGGTGGAATCGATCAGCTCGGGGTCGTTGAGGTCGTCGGGCCGCAGGTTCACGTACAGGCGCGTGTCGGCGGGGAGGTCCTGGATCGCCGCGGCGGCCAGGCGACGGACCGCGCGGCCGAGCTCCCAGCCGCGGTCGAGCCGGTCGGCGGCCTCGAGCAGGCTGGGCGGTTCGGCCAGCCACTCCTCGCTGGTGCGGAGCAAGGCCTCGTAACCGACCGTGCGCTGCTCCCGCCAAGAAACGATGGGCTGGAAATCCAGCCGCAAGCCCTCCATCGCGCGCTCGAACACGGCCTCGCGGCCGGCGCGGTCGGCGTCGGGGGCGCTGCGGCCGAGCAGGTGTTCGGTGGCGCGCCGGCGCGCGCGCGCGATCTGGTGCAGGCCCAGACCGAAGCGCACCACCCGGCACAGCTCCTCGGGCGTGAAGGGCTTCACCAGGTAGCGCAGGGCGCCGAACTCGACCGCCTCGATCGCGCTCTCGACCGAAGGCGCGCCGGTGGCGATCACCACCGGGAGGTCGAGGTCGTGCTGGCGGATGCGCCGCAGCAAGCCCATGCCGTCCATGCCCGGCAGGGTGAGGTCGCAGATCGCCAGGTCGAAGGGGTGTTCGCCCAGGTCGTCGACCGCCTCCTCCGCGCTCGGATAGAGGTCCAGGTGGTACTCCTGGCCGAGGATGGCCTGGTACAGGTCGAGCATGCCGGGGTCGTCGTCCACCACCATCAGGCGGCTCCGATCGGCCAGTGCCGGCGCGCCCGGCGAGGGGTCCTTCGCTTCCGTCACGATCTCCCCCAGCCTACTCGGGTTGCTCCAGGGCCGCCTCGCGATCGCGACGGCGGCGACGCGAGTCGATCGAATCGACCGCCCGGACCGCGTACTCCTGCGAGGTATAGACCTGCTTCATGACCGGTTCGTCGGCGCGCGCGGCCATGTCGCCGACCGCGAACAGCCCCGGCACGCTGGTCTCGCCGCGGGCGTCGATCCGCACGTGGCGCTCCCCCTCCGGCTTGTCCGGGTCCGCCAGCTCGGCGCCGAGCGCGCGCGCCAGCTCGTTGTAGACCCGGTAGAGGCCGAGCGCGACCAGGGCGAAGCGGACCTCGACCGGCTCGCCGTCCTCGAGGTGGATGGTGCGCATGCCCTCGCCGTCGCCGCCGAAGTCGGTCAGGCGTTGCCGGTGCAGGCCGATGCCGTAGCGATCCAGCACCTGCTGGGAGCGCGCGCTCCAGGCCGGCTCGGCGCCGTTGGTGAGCAGGCAGCAGGCGGAGCCGTAACGCTCGTGGAGCATCATGGCGAGCTGGGCGGCGGCCTCGGAGCTGCCGATCACCGCCGCGCGTCCGGTCGCGGTCAGGTGACCTTCGCAGCGAATGCAGTAGAGGATGTCCTCGCGATTCGCCCACGGGTAGATCCACTTGGGGTCGTCGCGCAGCTCGCCCTTCTTGCTCTTCAGGATGCTCGGCTGGCGATCCATCACGCCGGTGGCCAGCACTACCGCCTCGCCGCGGAACTCCTGCTCACCGCAGCTCACGACGAAGGCGCCGTCCTCGCCCTCGCGGCGGGCGCCGTCGGCGGCCTGGTCGACGATGGTCACGTAGTCGAGGAACTCGGCCTCGATGCGCTCGACGGTGTTCTCGATGATGTCCCGCGAACCGACCGCCAGGTGCGGCGCCGCCTCGATGCGCTCCCGCGCCGCGGCGTGCTCCTCGCCGCGCAGCAGCTTCAGCAGCTTCTTGCGCACGATGCCCTCGTGCACGCCGATCATGTTGTCGATGTTCGCGACCCACATGCCGCGCGAGCGCTTGGCGGTCTTCTTGTCGCCGCGGATCCACAAGGTGCGCAGCAGGTACTGAGCCGCGCGCAGGGCCGCGGCGCCGCCCGCGATACCGCCGCCGACGACGATCAGGTCGTATTCCCGGGACTGCTCCATGGCCGCGGAGGATAGCGCCGCCGGAGCCTCCAAACTCCCCGTGCCTAGGGCTGGCAGGGCCATTTTCGGGGGCCTATCCAGAGCCTCCGGCGGGCCCTCCGCCCGCCCTTCCCCCCCGGATCGCTTGGACACGGACCACTCGTCCCTTCCTCCCGGCGCGATCAGCAGCTTCCACCGCATCGCGGACCTCCCGCTCCACGTCGAGGGGGTCCGGTACGAGCACTTGGAGCTGCCCGCCCCTGGCGGACGCACGTTGCGCACGGTCGAGGTGCATCTGGAGGGCCTCGACTGCGCCGGCTCAGGAGAGGACGTCAGCCAGGACCGGGATCCCGGTCCGGCCGCGGTGCTCGATGCCTCCGCCCGCGCGGTGGTCGGCAAGTGGCGCTTCCGCGACTTCACTGCCCGCCTGGCGGCCACGGGTCTGTCCAGCCCGCGGCGCTGGGCCCTGGAGAGCGCCGGCCTGGCGCTCGGCCTCGCCCAGGCAGGTTGCACACTTGCTGAAATTCTTGACCGCGAGCTGGAGCCGGTCCGCTTCGTGCTCCACGCCCTGCCCCCCGGTCGGCTCCCGCTCGACCAGGTCGTGACCTGGCACCGGCGCTGCCGGGAGCTGCGCTTCGCCCTCGACGCCGACGAGAGCTGGGACGACGAGTTGATCGCGACCCTCAGCGCCATGGAGCGGGTCGAGGTGGTCGATTTCCGCTCTTATGAACGCGACCCGATGCCGCCGGTGGAGCTGTTCCAGCGCGTCTCCTACGCCCTGCCCGACGCCATCCTGGAGGACGCCGCCCTCACCGAGGAGACCAAGAGCCTGCTGCTCGAGCACCCCGGCCCGCTGAGCTGGGACGCGGCGATCTACTCCTCGATCGAGATCGAGGCGCTGGCCCCGCAGGCGCTCAACATGCGCCCGACCCGCTTCGGCTGGTGGAAGCGCCTGCTGGATGCTTACGACCTGTGCCAGGCCCGCGGGGTGCGCTGCTACGCCGGCCGCAGCGGCGAGCTCGGCGTCGGGCTGCGCCAGCTGCAGTACCTGGCCTCCTTGTTCCACCCGGCGGAGCCCAACCAGGTCGCACCGGCCGAGGTCCTGCTCGACGGCGAGGCGACCGAGCTGCCGAACCCGCTGCCGGTCAGCGCCTTCGCGTCAGCCTTCGGTAGGCCTGGTTGATCTCCACCATGCGGCGCGTGGCCGCGGCCTCGAAGGCCGGGCCGAGGTGGGCGTGGCGGTCGGGGTGGTTCTCGCGCACCAGCTCCAGGTAGCGGCGGCGGATCGCGGCGGGCTCGGAGCCCCGCGGCAGGCCGATCACGGTCCAGGGATCGTCGGCGGGCGGCGGCTGGGGGGGAGGCGCGGCGGAAGACCTCGCCCCGAGCAGCTCGTCCACCCGGTCCACGGGAATGCGGCACTGCTCGGCCACCGCCCGCAGCCGGGCCCGCTCGGTCTCGCTGATGCCGCCGGTCTGCTCCGCGACGCCGTACAGCATCTGCAGCAGGAGGCGTTCGTCCTCCTCGCCGATCGAGCGCCGCACGGTCTCGGCGGCCTGCTGCAGCTCGGAGCGGGACGGCGGCGGCAGCGGACTCGGCCCGGGGTCGGCGGCCTCGGCGAGGACCGGCTCGTCGGCCCAGAAGAAGCGCAGGTAGGAGCGGATCGAAGACCACTCGCGGGCGTCGGTGCCGCCGTCGGCACCGGCCAGCTCGCGGAGCAGCACGACCAGGGCGCGCGCCAGCGCGAGCCGCTGCTCCTCGCTGAGGGGAGGACGCGGGCGTTGTTCCTGCCGGCCGCGCAGGAAGTCGCCGTAGTCCTACCCGGCGTCGGTGAGCGCCTGGCGCAGCCAGGCGGTGGGGCCGATCAAGGGCAGGGCCAGGCTCCAGACCAGGGCCCGGAGCGCGTGGAAGAGGCCGAAGGGCAAGACCAGGAGCGCGAGCAGGCCGCGATAGCCTTGGAACAGCTCGAATGCACCTTCCCAGAGAAGCCTGGTGAGGCAGCGATTGCAGCCGAGGATCACGGTGCGGACCAGGCGCGGTGTGGCGGAGCCGGGCAGGACCCGCAGCTCGGCCACCGCGACCGCATTGCGCAGCCGCCGCCGCCCGCAGATCGGGCAGGAGAGGGCAGAGGTGCCGCGTCGACCGCTCACGACGCCCATTCTGCCGGAGCCGCGCGCCGCGCCGCGAGCACCGGGCACACCTAAAGTGAAGGCGCTCCCATCACACCCCCGAAGCCATGCTGCAACTGCTCCCCTACCTCCTCTTGCAAGATCCGCCCGAGGGCGGCGCCGGCCCCGAATCGCCCTCCGGCGAGAACAAGACCCCCGATGCCACCGACATCCAGGGCTGGCTCGAATACCTCGAGAAGTTCGCCGTCGAATACGGGCCGAAGGTGCTCGGCGCGGTGCTCACCCTCGTCATCGGCCTCTTCGTCGTCGGCTGGGTGCGGCGCGGCATCCGCGCCGGCCTGACCAAGGCGAACGTCGAGCCGACCCTGGCCAACTTCCTCGCCAACCTGGCGAAGATGGGCCTGCTGCTGATGGTGTTCATCTCGGCCGTCGGCAAGCTCGGCGTCGAGACCACCAGCTTCGTGGCGGTGCTCGGCGCGATGGGCCTCGCGATCGGCTTCGCCATGCAGGACTCGCTCGGCAACTTCGCCAGCGGCGTCATGATCATGTTCTTCAAGCCCTTCAAGGCCGGGGACTTCGTCGAGGCCGGCGGCACCGTCGGCATCATCGAGGAGATCCACATCTTCTCGACCATCATGAAGACCCCTGACAACAAGAAGATCATCGTGCCCAACGGCCAGATCACTGGCGGCACGATCACCAACTATTCCGCCAAGGACACCCGCCGCGTCGACCTGGTCTTCGGCATCGCCTACGACGACAGCATGAAGGAGGCCAAGGCGATCCTCGAGCGGCTGGTCGGCGAGGACGAGCGCATCCTGAAGGATCCGGAGCCGGTGATCGCGATCGGCGAACTGGCGGATTCGAGCGTCAACATCCTGTGCCGGCCGTGGGTCAAGACCGCCGACTACTGGGCGGTCTACTGGGACCTGCTCGAGAAGGCCAAGGAGGCCTTCGACGCCGCCGGCGTGTCGATCCCCTTCCCGCAGACCGACGTGCACCTGCACAAGGTCGAGGACGCGGCCTAGCTCCGCGCCCCGCGCGGCGCTTGGCCGCCGCCACCCCCAGCCGCCGGTGCGCTCAGCGCGTGCCGGCGGTCGCCGCTTCCTGCCCGTCGATCTTGGGGAAGAAGGGCAGGACCAGCCGGAACGGCTTCTCCTTGCCCTCGGCGAAGACCACGTGGCGGGTCGCGGAGGGCGGCGGCGGGACCGGTCCGCGCTGGAAGGTGATGGTGGCGTGGTTGGCCCCCTCGGGCGCGGGCACCTCCATCTCGGTGCGGCCTCGCGGCCAGGTCGGGTCCTGCTGCAGCACCATGGTGTCGAGCAGGACGGAGTCGACGCGGTTGGTCTCCTCGTCGGACTCGGTGCCCCAGAACTCAATCGTGACCACCGAGTCCCGCTGGATCGTCGAGAGGTCGATCTCTTCCCGGGAATCGAAGATCGCGCAAGAGGGCAGCAGCAAGGGCGCGGCGAGGGCGGCCGCGAGCATGGCATATCGCGTGAACGGCATGACGCCAGTCTAGTCGCCCGGGGCGCCCTCGGGGCCGGGTTCGGACGGCGCGCCGACGGAGGCGGCGCCCGACATCACGAAGACGCGGCCGGACTTGACGCCGTTGACGCCGCCCCAGGCCGAGGTGAACAGGTAGTCGGGCCGGCCGTCGCCGTTCACGTCGCCCAGCACGGTCGAGTCGAAGCCGAAGGTGTCGTTGGCGGTGACGCAGGTCCAGGTGCGCAGGACCTCGCCGGTCTTGCCGCTGCGCAGGTAGACCTTGCCGGCGGAGGGCGCCTGCTCGGAGTTGACCCAGGCGCCGATCACGAGGTCGGCGTGGCCGTCGCCGTCGTAGTCGCCGGCGATGGCGTTGCCGATGCCGAGGCCCTCGCCGGCCTGGCCGACGAAGCGGTGCAGCTCGCTGCCGTCCTTGCCCGAGGCGACCACCACCTCGCCGCTGGAGGCGCCGCCGGCGTTGGACTCGAAGTCGACGCAGTAGACGTCGGGCACGCCGTCGCCGTCGGCGTCGCCGAAGACGCTGGCGAAGAAGCGGCCGAAGTTCAGGTTCTCCTCGTGACTCTGCAGCGTGAAGGCCAGCTCCGGCTCGAGCCCGCGGTAGACCCGCACCTCGCCGCGCTGCCCTTCGCCGGCGTTCATGGCGCCGAGGATCATCAGCGGGTGCTCGCCGTCGAAGTCGCCGGCGATGACCGAGCCGAGGGTGTCGCCCGGGCCGCCGTCGAAGTGATCGACGCGGTCGCCGCGCTTGCCGGAGACCCGATACACGCGGCCGGCGCCGCCGCCGTAGCCGGGGGCGGCCACCAGCAGGTCGGGGGTGCCGTCGCGGTCGAAGTCGCCGCAGCCGGCGACCTCGCGGCCGAAGCGGTCCTGCGGCTTCTCGCCGTCGAAGCTGCCCAGCTCCTCGTGGCTGCCGCCCATCCAGACCACGACCTCGCCGGCGCCGGTATTCGGCTGCGGCGCGCCGGCGGCGTACTCGGCCAGGCCGTCGCCGGTCAGGTCGCCGAGGCCGGTGACCGACATGCCGAGCAGGTCGCCCGGCTCGCCTTCGTGCATCGCCAGCAGCGCGCCGGTCTTGCCGGAGTACACGTACACCCGCCCGGCCGGCTTGCCCTCCTTCTGCCAGAAGGGGGCCGAGGTGATGACGTCGTGGACCCCGTCGCCGTCGACGTCGCCGGCGTCGTCCGCCACCCAGCCGAACTGGTCGTTGGCGTTCTCGCCGCGCCACTCGTGCAGGATCACCGCGTCCTGCTCGAGGAAGGGATTGGACCAGTCGGGCGGCGGCGGCAGGAAGGGCTCCAGGCGCTCATCGCCGCGCAGCGAGTCGAGGTCGGTGTCCTGCGCCACTTGGGCCCAGTTCGACCAGCCGGCCTGCCGCGCCCGCTCGAGCCAGGCGAAGGCGGCGTCCGCGTTCCCCGCCAGGGCGTAGGCGCAGGCGGCGTTGTAGCTGGCGCCGGCGGCGACCGCGGGGAAGCCGGCGGCCTGCTCGTGCGACGGGATCGCCTTCGCCAGGCCACCCGCTGCGTGATAGGCGAAGCCGAGCAGGTACCAGGCCTGCCCGTTAT
>CAZXTO010000114.1:4777-9542 GCA_964643675.1 uncultured Planctomycetales bacterium | reverse complement strand
ACTTCGACCCGGCCGTTCGCAACCTGCTCGACTTGTCCGCGGTGCCTGCCCTGCAGCGCCGCACCCACCTCCCCGTGATCGTCGACCCGAGCCACGGCACCGGCTCCGCCGCCCTGGTGCCGGCCATGCTCGCCGCCGCGGCCGCCGCAGGCGCCGACGGCTACCTGGTCGAAGTTCACCCCGACCCTCGACACTCGGTCTCGGACGCCTCCCAGGCCCTCTCCCCGGACGATTTCGCCCACGCCCTCGACCGGGCCGCGGCGGTCCTCCAGGCCTGCGATCGGCGGCTCGCCCGCCCGGCCCCCCGGACCCAACCCGTTTGATCCCCCATGAGCCGTACCCCCGTCATTGCCGGCAACTGGAAGATGCACCTGACCAAGCGCAAGGCCTCGGCCCTCGCGCGCGAGGTCACCGCCCGCCAGGGCGAGGCCGAGCACCGGCGCTGCATCGTCTTCCCGACCTTCGTCCACCTCGACCACGTGCGCCGCAACCTGAAGGGCGGCAACGTCGTGCTCGGCGCCCAGAACTGCTGGGGCAAGAAGGAGGGCGCCTTCACCGGCGAGATCAGCCCCTACATGCTGCGCGACATGGGCGTGCAGGTGGTGCTGCTCGGCCACTCCGAGCGCCGCCACGTCATCGGCGAGACCGACCCCCTGATCGGCGACAAGCTCAAGGTGGTGTTGCGCGCCAAGCTCGAGGCCATGCTGTGCATCGGCGAGACCCTCGAGGAGCGCGAGGCCGGCCAGACCTTCGAGGTGCTGAAGCGCCAGCTGAAGGTCCTGAAGCTGGTCAAGGACGCCCAGATCGACCGGGTCTCGGTCGCCTACGAGCCGGTCTGGGCGATCGGCACCGGCGTCACCGCCAGCCCGGCCCAGGCCCAGGAGGCCCACGCCGAGGCACGATCGATGATCGCGGGTATCCTGGGGGACTCGGCTGCCGCCTCCATGCCCATTCTGTACGGCGGCAGCGTCAAGCCGGCGAACGCCTCGGAGCTGCTCTCGCAGCCCGACGTCGACGGCGCCCTGGTCGGCGGAGCCTCGCTGACCATCGACCAGTTCGGACCGATTCTGGACGCCGTCCCGGTCGTCTGAGGAAACATGCTCGAATTCCTGCTCTACGCCATCTTCTTCGCTTCGGCGATCCTCCTGATCCTGGTGATCCTGCTCCAGGAATCGAAGGGGGGCGGTCTGTCCGAAGCCTTCGGTGGCGCCGGCGCTGAGACCTTCGGCCCGCGCGCCGGAGGCATCAGCAAGTTCACCTTCGGCCTGTTCGGGGCCTGGATCCTGTCCGCCCTCGCCCTGCACTGGACCGCCGGCAGCGCCGACAGCGGCTCGGTGATGGGCCAGCCCGGCCCGGAATCCGCCATCGGCAGCTCCGAGGAAGGCGGCGCCGGCGCGGGCACTCCGCCGCCCACCAACGGCGGCGCTCCGGTCACGCCGCCGCCCGCCGGCGACGGCAACTAAGGTGGCCTTGACCGCCGACGACCCCGTCCAGGCCCGGCTGCTGCAAGGGCTGCGGGCGAGCGAGGCCCTGCTCGAGGGGCACTTCCTGCTCTCCTCGGGCCGGCACGCCGGCCGCTACGTGCAGTGCGCCAAGCTGCTCCAGCACCCGGAGCGGGCCGCCGAGGCCTGCGCCGACCTGGCCGCCGCGGTGCGGGAGCGCCACGGCGACGAGCGCCCCTACGACCTGGTGCTGGGCCCGGCGATGGGCGCGGTCACCCTGGGCTACGAGCTGGCGCGCGCCCTCGGCGTGCGCGGCGTCTTCGCCGAGCGGGCTCCGGAGGGCGGCTTCCACCTGCGCCGCGGCTTCGAGGTCCAGCCGGGCGAGCGCGTGCTGGTGGCCGAGGACGTGGTCACCACCGGCAAGAGCGTCAAGGAGGTGCTGGCGATGCTGGCCGGGCTCGGCGTGACCGAGACCGCGGTGGCCTCGCTGGTGAACCGCTCCGGCGGCGACAACCCCTTCGGCGACACGCCCTACTTCCGGCTCCTCGACCTCGAGGTGCCCTCCTGGGAAGCAGCCGACTGCCCGCTGTGCGCCGACTCCACGGTCGGCCCGGCGGTCAAGCCCGGCAGCCGTCCCGGCCTTTCCTAGGAGCCGCCGATGGCGACCGGCCGCACCGCGCCGCTGCGAAGCATGACCGGATACGGGCGTGGCAGCGCCCTGAACTCCTCGGCCTCGGTCGAGGTCGAGCTGCGCGCGGTCAACGGCCGCTCGCTCAACCTCAAGCTGCGGCTGCCCTCCGACCGGATGGAGCTCGAGCAGCGCGTCGAGGCGCTGATCCGCTCCTCGATCGAGCGCGGCAGCGTGCAGGGCCAGGTCCGCATCCAGGCCCTCGAAGGCCGCGCCTCGGTGATCGACCGCAAGGCCTTGCGGCGCTACCTGTCGGACTGGCGCGCCGCCGAGCGCGACATCGGGCTGGAGCCGCGGGATCCCTCCCTGTCCGAGCTGCTGACGCTGCCGGGAGCGGTGCAGCAGGGCCAGGAGTCGAACCGCGCCGCCAACGCGGTGCGCCGGGCGGTGTTGGAGGCGGTCGGCCTCGCCGTCAACGCGCTGCAGGAGGCGCGCACCAAGGAAGGGGAGAAGCTCGCCCGCGAGCTGCGCGGCCTGTGCGACAAGCTCGAGAAGGCCCTGGTCCGGGTCGAGAAGCGGCTGCCGGCGGCCCAGGAAGCGGCCGCGGCCCGGCTCCGCGATCGGGTGGAGGCCGCCTGGCAGGCGGCCGGCGTGACCGAGCCGCTCGACCTCACCCGCGAGCTGGTGGTGCTGGCCGAGCGCGCCGACGTGCGCGAGGAGGTGGCGCGGCTGCAGATCCACATCGGCCGCCTGCGCGCCCTGATCGAGAAGGGCGGGCCCTGCGGTCGCGAGCTGGAGTTCCTGATCCAGGAGTGCCACCGCGAGGTCACCACCCTCGGCAACAAGTCGGCCGACCCCAAGCTGTCCGAGCTGGTCGTCGGCATGAAGCTGCTGGCCGCGCAGCTGAAGGAGCAGGTCGCCAATGTCGAGTGAGCGCGGGCGCCTGGTGGGGATCTCGGGGCCGACCGCCGCGGGCAAGTCCACCCTCTGGCGGCGCCTGGTGCAGCTGCCCGGCGTGGCCTTCTCGGTCTCGGCGACCACCCGCGCCCCGCGCGAGGGCGAGGTCGACGGCCGCGACTACCACTTCCTGAGCGACCAGGAGTTCGACCGGCGCCTGGCCGAGGGCGACTTCCTCGAGCACGCCGAGGTGCACGGCCGACGCTACGGCACCCTGCGCTCCGAGGTCGAGCGCGCCCTCGACCGCGGCCAGGACCTGCTGCTCGAGATCGACGTCCAGGGCGCTGAGCAGGTGCGTGACTGCGGCCTGCCGGTGCTGAGCCTGTTCGTGATGCCGCCCTCCGAGGAGGTGCTGGTCGAGCGGCTGCGCGGCCGCGGCACCGAGTCCGAGGAGCAGATGCAGCGCCGCCTGCGCATCATCCACGAGGAGATGGAGCGGGCCGGTTCCTACCACCACGTGGTCGTGAATGACGACTTCGAGCGCATGCTGGCCGAGGTCATGGAGCTGCTCGGTCTGGAGGCGCCGGCGTGAGCTCGATCCTGGTCGGCGTCACCGGCTCCGCCGCCTGCTTCAAGGCGGTGGCCCTGTGTTCGGAGCTGAGCAAGCGCGGCCACGAGGTCAGCGCGGTGCTGAGCCCGGCCGCGGCGCGGCTGGTGCGCCCGCTGCAATTCTCGGCGGTGTGCGGCCGGCCGGCCCTGAGCGATGAGTGGCAGCCCCAGGACCCGGGCGGCATGGACCACATCGCCCTGGCCCGCGCCGCCGATCTGATGGTGGTGGCGCCGGCCACCGCCGACCGCATCGGTCTGCTGGCGCACGGCCTGGCGCCCGACCTGCTCGGCTCGTTGGCGCTGGCCTTCGAGCAGGACAAGCCGCGCCTGCTGGTGCCGGCGATGAACCCCGAGATGTGGCGCCACCCGGCCGTCAGCCGCAACGTGCTGCAGCTCGAGAGCGATGGCTGGCTGCGGATCGGGCCGGCCGAGGGGCCGACCGCCTGCGGCGAGGAAGGGCCGGGCCGCATGGTCGAGGCGGTCGAGGTGGTCGAGGCGGTCCTGAAGGCGCTGGAGGCCTGAGCCGGGTGCGGATCCTGGTCACCGCCGGGCCGACCCGCGAGGACCTCGACCCGGTCCGCTACCTCAGCAACCGCTCCAGCGGCCGCATGGGCTACGGCCTGGCGGCGGCGCTGCGCCGGCTCGGCCACGAGGTGGTGCTGGTCAGCGGCCCGGTGGCGCTGCGGCCGCCGGCTGGAGTGGAGCTGGTGCCGGTGTGGAGCGCGCGCGACATGCTGGCGGCCTGCCGCGAGCGATGGCCCGAGATGGACGGGCTGGCGGCGGTGGCGGCGGTGGCCGACTACCGGCCGGCCCGCCGCGCCCGCGGCAAGATGAAGCGGGCGGAGGGCGAGGGCCGCAGCATCGAGCTGGTCCCGAACCCGGACGTCGTCCGGACTTTGGCGCGGCGCAAGGGGCCCCGGAAGGTGCTCGGATTCGCTCTCGAGAGCTCCCGCGGCCGGGTCCAGGCCCGCGCCAAGCTGGCGGCCAAGCGGCTCGATTGGATCGCCCTCAACGGCCCGGAGGCTCAGGGCGCTCGGGAGTCCAGCCTGCTGCTGATCGGGGCCGGCGGAGAGGAGCTTGCGCTGGGACCGGCGCCCAAGGCCCGGCTGGCGAGCCAGTTGGCCCGCGCCACCTTCGGTCGGGCATAGCGCAACCTCCTTTGGAATAAGCGACTAGGGCGGAATTTAGA
>CAZXTO010000114.1:0-4767 GCA_964643675.1 uncultured Planctomycetales bacterium | reverse complement strand
CCTATACCCTCCTCATGGCCTATTCAGGGGGGAAGCCAGGGCCCGCCCCCGGGCCCGGCACCCCGCCACAACCCCCATGAGGGCAGCCATGGCCGCCACCTCTGCAAATCCGCTCCTGCGGTTCCTTCGATTCCTGGGATCCATCCAGATCGCGATGGTCCTGCTCATTCTCTGGGGGGCCGGGATGATCCGCGGCACCCTGGTCGAGAGCGCCCACTCCGCCGAGATCGCTCGAGCCCTGGTCTACGACTCCTGGTGGTTCGACCTCACCCAGATCCTGATCGGGGTCAACCTGGTGATGGCGGTGGTGAACCGCCTGCCCTTGAAGCGGCACCAGTACAGCTTCGCCGTCGTGCACGCGGGCTTCGTCATGTTCATGATCGGGGGATTGACCACCTCGACCATCGGCTACGAAGGCGAGCTCTACGTCGAGGAAGGCAAGAGCTCGAACAGCCTGGTGCTGCATGAGCGCAAGCTGAGCATCAGCGGCGGCGGCGCCGAAGAGGAGCTCCAGGTGCCCAAGCGCATGAACCTGGACGGCTACTCCCTGCGCGCCGAGGGCGGCGGCAAGCCCTCGATCGAGATCATGGAGTACGTGCCGACCGGGACCCTGGCCACCGCCCTCAAGCCCGGCTTCAGCGGCGATCCGGCGGGGGTGGCGATCGCGGTCTATCCGCAGCACGGCGTCGACGACGACCACGGCCACGGCCCCGAGTTCGAGGGCTTCCTGCTCGAAGGGGCGGCCGGCCAGGATCGGCACGACCTCAACATCTTCGAGGTCAGCCTGGAGCGGGTGGACGACGAGCAGGCCTTCATCGAGCGGGCCAAGGCCATGGCCGCCATCAGCGGCGGCTACCAGGTCCACATCGAGCGCGGGCTCGGATTCCCGGCCACGGTGATCGAGCTGCCGGAGCAGCTCAACGAGGACATCGACCTCGGGGACGGCCTCCGCGCCAAGGTGACCGACTTCGCCGAGCGGGCGATGGTCGGAGGCGGCGGCATCCAGGACGTCGCCGACGGGCGCCTGAACCCGGCCGCGATCCTGATCCTGAGCAAGGGAGAGATCGAGGAGCGTCACACCCTGTTCAGCATGCACCCGGAGTTCGCGGCGGTGCGCGGCGCCGGCGACGAGCCGCTGGCCAGCAAGGTGCAGCTGAACGCGCCCGTGAGCAGCGGCGGGCGACTGGCCTTCCGCTACCTGATCAGCCCCTCCGGGGACTTGGCGCTGCAGATCGAAGGGCCTGACGGTCGCCAGGCCGCGATGCCGGTCGAGGCCGGCAAGCGCGTCACCGTGCCCGGCTACGCCTACGCGGTCGCGGCCGAGCGCTTCCTGCCGGAGGCCCGGCTCGGCGCGGAGGTGACCCGGCTCGACGCCGGCGCCGACGGCGGCAAGCCGCTGCTGCAGCTGAAGGCCCGCTACGAGGGGGCCGAGGAGCTGCTGTGGATGGCCTTCGGCCAGAGCAAGAGCCTACGCATGAAGGACCAGGTCTGGAGCTTGCGCTACTCCCGCGACACCATGGCCCTGCCCTTCGCGGTCGCGCTCCAGGACTTCCAGATCGAGTACCACCCGGGCAGCCGGCGGGAGTCCGAATACGCCTCCGAGGTGCAGGTGGCCTCGCTCGACGGCAGCGTCGAGCAGATCGACACCACCATCTCGATGAACCGCACTCTGGACTACATGGGCTATCGCCTGTTCCAGAGCAGCTACTTCCTCGGCCGCAACGGCGGGCCGGACACCACCATCCTGAGCGTGAACCACGACCCGGGCGCGCCGATCGTCTACTGGTCCTTCGGGATCCTGATCTTCGGCATCGGCTGGTACGTGCTCGGCGATGGCCGCAAGAAGCGCAACTCTGAAAAGAACGGCGGCCGCTCCGCCGCCTCGGCGATGCCTCCGGTGCCGCCCGCCGTCGCCCACGGCGAGCCGGTCGAGCGCAAGGCCGAGAACCTGGAGACCGTGTCATGAGAAGCCACCTCACTCGCATCCTGTTCGGCGCCCTGCTGCTCGCCGCTCCGATGGCGGCCCAGGCCGCGCCCGGCACCCTCCCGGTCGAGCAGACCGCCGACTGGGCGATCGTCGCCGACGGCCGGGTCAAGCCGCTCGACTCCTACGCCAATGAGCTGATCGTGCAGGTCAGCGGCCGCCGCGGCGCTCAGGCCGACGGCGTCACCGCCCTGGAGATGGTCTGGGGCTTCCACTTCGCCCCCGAGGTCTACCTGGCCCGCCCCTACATCAAGGTCGACAACAACGACCTGAAGGTGATGATGGGCCTGGACAAGGGGGAGCGGCGCTTCGCCTTCGAGGCGCTGGCGGGCAACGAGGCCCTCAGCAAGCAGGCCGGCGCCGGCTACGACAAGCAGGACCGCGACGAACCGGTCTCGGCGATCGAGCGCGAGGCGATGCGGGTCTGGGGCAAGCTCGGCAAGATCCACACCATCCGCTCCGGTGAGGCCTTGCAGATCGTGCCGATCGTGGGCGCGAACAACGAGTGGAGCACCCCGGTCGCCCTGCAGGCGGCGCCCGAGGGCGCGCCGGGCAAGGAGCTGCTGGACGGCTTCGGCGCCATGCAGGACGCCTTCGTCGCCGGCGACGCGGCGGCCTTCCGGGTCGCCGCCGAGAGCCTCGGCAGCGCGCTCAAGAGCTTCAATCCCGAGGTCTACCCGGCCCAGTCGGCGCTCGACCTGGAGGTGACCTACAACCGCTGGGACAGCTTCGGCAAGGCCTCGTGGCTGTACCTGCTGGGCTTCCTGCTGATCTTCGGCTTCTCGCTGGCCAAGAACCGGATCGGCTACGGCGTCGGCCTGGCGCTGGTGGTCCTGGGCTTCGTCGGCCACTCGATCGGCTTCGGCATGCGCTGGGCGATCGCCGGCCGCGCGCCGGTGTCCGACATGTACGAGTCGTTGGTGTTCATGGGTTGGGGGGTGATCGCGATCGGCCTGATCCTGGAGCTGGTCTACCGCCGCGGTTACTTCGGCATGGCGGCCGGCATCCTCGGATACCTGGCGCTGGCCTTCGCCCGCTACCTGCCGCCGACCGTGATGGACAGCGCGATCAGCCCGCTGATGCCGGTGCTGCGCAACACCTCGTGGCTGTCGATCCACGTGATGACCATCATGCTGTCCTACTCGGCCTTCGCGCTGGCGATGGGCATCGGACACATCGTGATGTTCAAGCAGCTCTACCAGCCCGGCAAGACCAACCAGCTGCGGACCCTCACCACCCTGCTCTACAAGACCATCCAGGTCGGGGTGCTGTTCCTCGGCGCCGGCATCGCCTTCGGCGCGGTCTGGGCCAACGAGAGCTGGGGGCGCTACTGGGGCTGGGACCCGAAGGAGACCTGGTCGGCGATCACCTTCGTCTTCTACCTGGGCGTGATCCACGCGCGCTACGCCGGCTGGATCCACCAGTTCGGCCTGGCGCTGTGGTCGATCATCAGCTTCATGGCGGTGCTGTTCACCTACTACGGGGTCAACTTCGTGCTCGGCGCCGGGCTCCACGCCTACGGCCGCGGATCCGGCGGCAAGTGGGCGGTGTTCGGCTACCTGTTGGCGGAGCTCGTGCTCGTGGCGCTGGCCTGGTGGCGCTACCAGGCCGGGATCCGCAGCGGTCGCATCGCCAAGCCGGTCCTGGAATGAGCCCCGGCACCCCCTAGGGGTGGTCCCGGAGTGCAGGGCGGCGCCACAATCGGCGCCGCCCTTTCTCGTTCCCGATGGAATGGCGGGCCCCCTCCCATTAGGATTCCGGGGAGGGACCGTGGCGAAGAAGAAGACCAGCAGACGGAAGTCCGGCGCCGCCGGCCGCGCGGCAGCGCAGCAGGCGGGCTTCGTGGGGGAGGGGCTGCGAGCGGTGCTCGGCTGGCTCGGCACCCTGGTGATGGCTTGCGGTGCGCTGGCCCATTGGGCCGGACGCCGGCTGTGGCAGGCCCTGCACGGCGAGCGGGCGCGGAAACCGCTCGGCATGGTGCTGGCCGCAGTCTCGGTGGTGGTCTTCGTCGCCCTGGTCGACTTCGAGTCCGGGGTGCCCGAGAACAACGTCTGCGGCAGCCTCGGCCACGCGATCGCCGACCTGCTGCTCGTGTCGATGGGTGTCGGCGCCTTCCTGCTGGCCTTCTTCGGGGTCTTCTGGGGCGCCGCCCGCCTGATGCGCGAGGCCCCCAGCTCGGCCGCGGTGAAGCTGGTCGGGGTGGTGGTCCTGAGCCTGACCACGGCGGTCATCGCCGGCGGCCTCTCGCCCGATCCGCGCGCCAGCGTGCACTTCCCCGGCGGCCCCGGCGGCTGGATCGGCCATCACTTCTACCCGCCGCTGCACGCGGCCCTGGGCAGCTTCGGGGTCTCGGTGCTGCTGACCCTGCTGGGGGTGGTGGCCCTGCTCCTGGCGACCGAGTGGGCCTTCGTGCCGCTGATCCAGGAGCTGCTGCGCAAGAGCAAGGAAGGCCTGGTCCAGCAGGAGCTGCCGCTGCAGGCGCGCAAGAAGGGCGCGCGCGACCTGTTCGACGAGGCCGAGCAGAACAAGGCGCGCGCCGCCAAGGGCGCGGCCCGGGTCTGGCGCGGCCTGCGCAACCTGCT
Organism: uncultured Planctomycetales bacterium; assembly: GCA_964643675.1. Classification (GTDB taxonomy): domain Bacteria; phylum Planctomycetota; class UBA1135; order UBA1135; family UBA1135; genus J029. Next base: position 201 of record CAZXTO010000114.1, on the reverse strand, counting down.
CAGCCCCTTCCATCCGGAGGGCGCGCCGCCCGAGGGCGAAGGCCTGCCCAGCGCCGAGGCCGCCGCCCCGGTGATGGCGGCCAAGTCCTCGCCCGAGCGGCCGAGCTCGATCCCGATGCGCTCCTCGGTGCCGCTGCTGGACGAGGCCGAGCAGGGTGGAGCCGTGGAGGACGAAGCCGCCGGCGCCAAGGCCAAGCCGGC
>CAZXTO010000113.1:2953-9587 GCA_964643675.1 uncultured Planctomycetales bacterium | reverse complement strand
ATGAGGCCGGCATCTACACCGAGTTCATGGAGCAGCGCGCGCCGGGGCACACGGTCGCCGACGGCAAGATCTACCGGAAGGGCATGCGCGGCTTCCAGGCCGAGATCGACGCCGCGATCGAGGCGCTCGACTTCGTGGCCGACCCGCGCGCCTACGAGCGCCGCGAGCAGCTCCAGGCCATGCGAATCGCCTGCGACGCGGTGATGCGCTACGCCGAGCGCCACGCCGCGCGGGCCGAGGAGCTGGCGGCGACCTGCGCCGAGCCGCGGCGGCGGGCGGAGCTGGAGCGCATCGCCGAGGTCAACCGGCGCGTGCCGGCGGAGCCGCCGCGCGACTTCCAGGAGGCGCTGCAGGCCTACTGGTGGTGCCACCTGGCGGTGATCACCGAGCTGAACGGCTGGGACGCCTTCAACCCCGGCCACCTCGACCAGCACCTGTGGCCCTACTACCAGGCCGAGAAGGAGGCGGGCTCGCTCGACCGCGGCGGAGCGCGCGAGCTGCTGGAGTGCTTCTTCATCAAGTTCAACAACCACCCGGCGCCGCCCAAGGTCGGGGTCACCGCGGCCGAGAGCGGCACCTACACCGACTTCGCCAACATCAACCTGGGCGGGCTGCTGCGCGACGGCGCCGACGGCTCCAACGAGCTCAGCTACCTGCTGCTGGAGATCATCGACGAGATGCACCTGCTGCAGCCGAGCAGCAACGTGCAGGTCTCGCGCAAGACGCCCGAGCGCTTCCTGCGGGCGGCGCTGCGGGTGATCCGCAACGGCTACGGCTTCCCCTCGGTGTTCAACGCCGACAGCGTGGTCGAGGAGCAGCTGCGCATGGGCAAGACCCTCGAGGACGCGCGCGAGGGCGGCTGCAGCGGCTGCGTCGAGGTCGGCGCCTTCGGCAAGGAGGCCTACATCCTGACCGGCTACTTCAACCTGCCGAAGGTGCTGGAGCTGGCGCTGAACGACGGCTTCGACGCGCGCACCGGGCGGCAGCTTGGGCCGCGCACCGGGCGGGCCGAGGAGCACGGCGGCTTCGACGCGCTGTTCGCGGCCTTCCGCCAGCAGCTCCGCCACTTCCTGCGGATCAAGATCGCCGGCAACCAGCTGATCGAGCGCATCTACACCGAGCACATGCCGGCGCCCTTCCTGTCGGTGATCATCGACGACTGCATCGCCGAGGGGCTGGACTACAACGCCGGCGGCGCGCGCTACAACAACAGCTTCATCCAGGCGGTCGGCATCGGCACGATCAGCGACTCGCTGGCGGCGCTGCGGGCGGTGTTCGAGCAGCGCGGCGCGGTCGGGCTCGCCGAGCTCCACGGGGCGCTCGGTCGTGACTTCGAGGGCGACGAGGCGCTGCGGCTCCAGCTGCGCAACAAGATGCCCAAGTACGGCACCGACGACGACCGCGCCGACGGGCTGATGCTGCGCGTGTTCGAGGCGCTGTTCGAGGAGATCGACGGCGTGCCCAACACCAAGGGCGGCCATTACCGGGTCGAGATGCTGCCGACCACCTGCCACATCTACTTCGGCGAGGTGACCGGGGCCACGCCCGACGGCCGGCGGGCCGGCATGCCCCTGAGCGAGGGCATCAGCCCGGTGCAGGGCGTGGACCGCAAGGGGCCGACCGCGGTGCTGCGTTCGGCCGGCAAGATGGACCACGTGCGCACCGGCGGCACCCTGCTGAACTTGAAGTTCACGCCCAGCCTGCTCGAGGGCGAGCCGGGCATCGACCACCTGCGCCACCTGGTGCGCAGCTACTTCAAGATGGACGGCCACCACCTCCAGTTCAACGTCGTGCGCGCCGACACCCTGCGCGCGGCGAAGGCCGACCCCGAGAGCCACCGCGACCTGATCGTGCGCGTGGCCGGCTACAGCGACTACTTCTGCGATCTGTCCGAGGCGCTGCAGGACGAGATCATCGCCCGGACGGAGCACGAGGGGTTCGGGGGTGGGGCGGCGGACTCGCCGACCGACCGGCGAGATCAACGATCCCCGGCCGGCACTTGAATCACCTGTTCCGAGAGCGACTCCGGTCCGACCTCGAGTTCCTCCAAGACTAAACCGCGCCCTTGAAGGGTCAGGCGGATCCTGCCCAACGGAGCGGGTGACAGCTCCAGCCAGCCCTCCGAGTCAGTGAAGACCCGGTAGCCGAAGGCATCGGTATCCGCGAATCGCCAGACGCACTTCTCCTGGGCCAGAGGCCTGCCGTCAACACCATCGAGGAGCCGGATTCGGAGCACTTGGTAGCGGTAGCTCGCCTCATAGGCCTGGCGAATTCCCGGCGACACGGTCAGGGTACCGGGCAGACGAATGGCATGACCCATGCGCCCAGCAGAGGTGGGGAAGCGCAACGCGGCCTCGTATTCCCCCGGATGGAGCTGGACCTCGGCTCGTCCCTCCCGGTCCAAGACATACCGACCGGACTCTTCCGGACTCCAGGATGAGGCACCGGAAGGGCCAGCCGAGCGGCGGAAGGAGAGGACTGGCCATCGGTCTGCCAAGCCCTGGAGGGAAAGGTGCGCCTCGACTGTGGCCGGCGCGAAGGCCCTCGCATCCAGTACCAGTTCCTGCACCTCCTCCGCTCCGACGGTGACCGAGGCCAGAGGAGGCTGCTCCATCACCCAATCCGCGCGGGAGATCCCATCTGCGCTGCCGAAGCGATCACGGGGAGTCCCGAGGTGCAACCGATACTCTCCATCCTCAAGCTCAGGGAACAGGAACCGCCCTCGTCCGTCGAGCGAGACGAAGCGCGAGGACATGGTCGGGACTCGATCGCCAACCGCGTTCGTGAGGGCCACCGAGTACCGACTGCGGTCTACGATCCCCTCCCAGAACTCGACCCTCCCTGCCAGCGAGCCGAGGGTCTTCCAAGTCAGGGGAGTTGCCCGCTCGACGTCCGGCCTCACAGGATGGACCCACTGCTCCGCTCCATGCCGCTCGAGCCTGATGACCATTTCCTCCAGGCCAGTCGGAACCTTGATCTCCCCACGGCCGGATTCCTCGCTCACCCCGCTTCCGATCACCTCCAAGCGCTGAGGTGGATCAGCAGAGAACGAGATCCAGGCACCGTCCTCAGGAATCGGCTTCCCGTTCCAGCCTCCGGCCGGCACGAAGTGGGCGGTGACCGTGACACCTCCGAGGCTCTGGCCGCCCTCGTCCGCCACCTCGAAACGCCAGACCGAGGAACGGGCGAGCTCGATCCGGATCGGCTCGCCGCCGCTTTCCTCCGCCTGGACCGCGATCGGCCCGGCCAGCGCGAATTCGCGGTTCGGAGTCACGATCCAGAAGTGGTAGGCAGACCGAGTCAGCCCTTCGACGACCAACTTGCCGCCAGGATGGTGGAACCCTGGGTACTCCCGCTCCAACCCACCCGGCGCCTCCGCCTGGGTCTGGTAGAGCAGATGGAAATCCTCCACGGGCTCGCCGGATCTCCGTTCCACGACTTCCACCTCTAGCTTGAGCGGAGGGAGGAGGACCACCCGAAGCTCCCCGTTATTCCAGTCATACACCGACGACGGCGAACGCAGATCATGGGTATCGCTGTCCAGACGGAAGGGCGGCGGGTCCTGCTCATGGGCAACCAGGCGGAATCGTCCCTTCTCATCGGACCGGCCGCTCCAGCTGATCATCCGTTCCTGTTCCGTTCCCGCGGCCATCCCCCTGAGACGTGCACCGGAGACCGGCTTCCCCTCCAGGTCGACGCAGAGGCCCGAGACCGTGGGCATGGACTCCACCAAGATCGAGAGGGGCTCGGGTGTTTCGCCCGCCACGATCGAGACGTAGGGAGGAGTTACCAATCGGCTCCCGGAGCCGCTGGCCTTCACCTGCCAGGTCCCTGCAGGAACCTCGGGTGAGAGCGTGAAGGCTCCTTCCTCGTCTGACTTACCAATACTCCAGGTCCAAGTCGGGACGGGAGATCCGTTCTGGATCGCCGGGTTCCTCAGGCGGACCCGGACGCCGGCAACGGCCCTGCCGCCCTGGTCCCGGACTCGTCCTCCGACCTGGAACCCCGCCTCCATGCGAACATCGCCGAGCTCAATGGTCTGCCCACCCCGCAGGTCGACCCATGTGGCATCCAAACCGGCTCGCCCGGGCATGCGGATTTTGGCCGTGAAGGTCTGGCCCACGCCGGGCCACGCGCCTTCGAAGCGGCCATCCTCCTTCGAGATGAGCGGGAGTGGAGATTCCCACCGGTACTCGGGAAGTCCGCGCCTCAAGTCCTCGCGACTCCGGTTGCTTCGGAAGGCCTGAAGAGTGATCTCACAGCCCTGGATCGGGCTGCCGTCCTCAGCGCTCACACACCGTCCGCGGATTAGGATCTCCTGGGAGGATCCTCCCGTAGCTGCCGCGCTGTCAGTCACCTCCCCGAGCTGGATCCGCTCTCCGACCTGGTCATTGACGGCGCGGCTCGCAGCGACCGGAATGGCAAGCGCACCTGCGTCGGTCCGATCCGCGTGTGCCGTAGCCGAGGCATGCTCCTCTACCGCCACCGATGGAATGAAGAACCAACCGCCCACAGCCAGCATCGTGACCAGGGCCGCCGCCTTGGCCGCCACCGGCAGCCATGTGGCGGGTGCACCTGGGTTGGGCGCCGCGAGCAGCAGGACCGAGTGAAGGCTCCCTTCGCCATGGTTGCGACGAATGCGGGAGCGTAGCCGCTCCAAGCCGCGACTGAGTTGAGCGCGCACTGTTCCGGGCGGGACGCCTAGCCGGCGCGAGATCTGCGCTGGAGTCAGTTCCTCGAAATAGCGCAGGATCAGGAGGTGGCGGACCGGCTCTTCGAGGTCGAGCAAGGCTTCGACCAAGTGTCCGTGCGCCTCGGATCGGGCGAGTAGTTCATCGGGCGTGGCGGGCAGGTCCTGCGCGCCCGACTTCCCGACCCGGGATTCCCTCCGGCGCCTCCGTCCCTCCGCCCGGAATTCCGACCACGCAAGATTCCGCATCACCCGCGATAACCAGGGGCGCGGGTCGTCGCCGTAGCGCGGCGGCTTCTCGATCGCCCGGAGCATGGTTTGCTGAGCGAGGTCGTCGGCGCGGTCCTCGCCCACCAGGGCGCGGGCGAGGCCGCGGACCCAGCCGGCGTGGGCCAGGAGTTCGCTCGGATCAGGAAGGCGGGGTTCCACTCTGCCTAGCCCATGCCGCCGACGGCCGGGCGCTGCACGAAATGGCGGAAAAACCCATCTTGCCGTCTTGTAGAGGGATGCCCAGGACTTAAGCCTGATAGCTAATGAGAATGCGTCTCATTCTCCTGGCGGGAGCGGCCCTGCTCCCCACCGCCTCCCTGGTCGCCCAGGGCGGCGATGCCCCCGCTCCGCCCCCATTCACCGCCGAGCTCGCCTACACCGGCGACTACGCCCACAACCTCGGCGGGGGCTTCGCCACCGGCGGCGGCTTCCAGGGGCTGCTCACCCTCGACCTCCGCTTCGACACCCAAGCCGCGGGCTGGTGGCCGGGCGGCTTGCTCCGCGTCGGCGGCTCGCACCTGCACGGCGGCGACCCGACCATCCGCCACGCCGGCGCGGCCCAGACCGCCAGTGACATCGAGGACTCCTCCACCACCCGGCTGGTCACGCTGAGCTTCGCCCAGGAGCTGGGCGGCGGCTTCTCGCTGCTGGCCGGCACCACCGACCTGAACGAGGAGTTCGCCGCCGCCGAGGCCGCCGGGCAATTCATCAACAGCTCCTTCGGTCTCCAGCCCGACCTCGGGCTGAACCTGTCGCTCGCCACCTACCCGATCTCGGCGCCTGGCCTGCGCCTGGCCTGGAGCGACGAGGCCTTCACCCTGCGCGCCGCCGCCTACGACGGCAAGCCCTGCTCGGTGGACGACAGCGACCACGGCGACTGCTTCCACCTGTCGAAGGCCGACGGCGCCTTCCTGATCGCCGAGGCCGAGTGGCGGCCGGCCGCGACCACCAAGCTCAAGCTCGGCGCCTGGCGCCACACGAGCGACTTCCCCGACCTGGAGCGCGCCGCGCCGCGCGCCACCGTGGACGGCAACGCCGGCCTCTATGGGATGGTGGAGTCCAGCCTGAGCGGCGCCGGCGAAGCCCGCGGCCTCGACGCCTTCCTCCAGCTCGGCTACGCCCCCGAGGACCGCAACCCGATCCACGCCTACCTCGGCGCCGGCCTGGTCTGGCGCGGCCCCTTCGCCGCGCGCCTGGACGACTCGGCCGGGGTCGCGATCGCCCACGCGCGCCACGGCGAGCCCTACCAGCGGCGCAGCGGCCTGCGCGACCACGAGACCATCCTCGAGCTGAACTACCGCTTCGCCCTCGGCGAGCACTGGGCGCTGCGCCCGGACCTGCAGTGGATCCGCCACCCCGGCCTCGCGCCCGGCCTGGACGACGCCTTCCTGGCCATGCTGCGCGTCGAGGCCATGTTCTAGGGCTGTGTTGCGCCGAGCTCGCGGGCGGAGCGCTCGCGAGCTCGGCTTCCCGGCAAGGCCTGGACCGCCCCTCCCCGGCGCCGCCAGGAAAGGGCAAGCAACCGGCCGCGGGCGTCGTTCTAGGATCCGTCATGCTGCTGCTGCCGCTCGCCCTGCTCGCCGCGCCCCAGGTCGTGAATTTCCCGCCGCCCGGAGACGGGGAGCGCGCGCTCCCGGCCACCGCGCCGAACCCGAGCCCGGCGGTGCGCCTGGT
>CAZXTO010000113.1:0-2943 GCA_964643675.1 uncultured Planctomycetales bacterium | reverse complement strand
GTTTCCGCGAGCTGCTCCAGCTCGAGGAGCCGCGCGACCTGCGGCGGGTCGACTTCGAGGAGATCCAGGGCCTCGGCGCCGAGCCCTTCCTGCTGCGGCCGGACCGCTACGCCGAGAGCGAGGGCCTGATCCTCGAAGGCGAGGGCGGCCAGTACGCCCACACCGACTTCCGCTTCCCGCGCGAGTACGCCGCCGGTGACAGCCGGGTGCAGTTCGCGCCCGGGCCGATCGCGCCGGCGCGCACCCCCGGCTGGCGCGGCGGCTGCCGCACCACCGCCCGCTTCGTCTACGCCGGCCACGAGGCCCGCGTGGCCGGCTTCGGCGCGGTCTTCGTCGACGCCGACCACCCCGACCGCGCGCCTTGCCGGATCGCCGCCTACGACGCCGAAGGCCGGCTGCTGGGCGAGGCGACCGGTTTCTCCGGGGCCGACGGCTCGCGCCTGTTCCGCGGCCTGGTGGCGCTCGACGCCGACCGCCAGCCGACCGCCGTGATCGCCCGGGTCGAGCTCGTCAGCGGCGATGAGTGGCCGTGGGTGGACGTCTCCGAGGGCGTCGTGCTGGACGACTTTCAGTTCCCGCCGCCGGTCAGCGGCCAGGACTGGCGGCCGACCTGGTTCGCCGGCGGCGAGGAGCGCGAGCAGCGCATCGACGCCGAGCTGGCGGCGCTGGAGGCGGCGGCGGCCGAGCTCGCCGACTCCCGCGTCGGCGGCGCCGCCCACCCCTGGGCCGGCAGCTACTACCACGGGGACGGCACCGGCGTGAACGTCAGCCTGAAGATCGCGCCCGACAACGGCTTCTACTTCACCTGGAGGGGCTGCCTGGGCGAGTACGACCGCAACTACGGCCGCCTGACGCTCGACGAGGCCGGCGTGATCCGCCTGCACTGCGAGCGCCCGAACGTGCGCAAGGGCTTCCAGGGCATCGACGAGCTCCTGGTGCCGGTGCGCTGGGGCGAGCGCCGCTACCTGATCCCGCCCGACGAGGTGGAGGCCTTCCTGCGCGAGCGCGGCGGCCGCTGGGAGCCGCGCGACTCGGTCTGGGGCTTCCACCTGCTGCGGTGCGGCGACGAGGAGAAGGCCGTCGAAGGCGACCCGGCGCGGATCGCCGGTTGACGGGCGGCCGCGGCTGAGCCGCCCCGCGAGCTGAGCCTGCCCACGAAGGAGAACGGGGCGACGCCGCCAGGCGCCGCCCCGCCCCATCCCTTTCCCCTGGGGTCAGGGGATCGGCACCACGTCGGTGATGTAGCCCAAGCTGGTGGAGGTGTTGAAGGCCACCGCCACCGCCCAGGCGTTGCCGCTGAGGGCCGGCATGTTCAGGGTGGCGGTGCTGCCGCCTCCCCACGGGTCGATCATCCCGGACAGAGAGCCCGGGATGAAGCGCAGGCACTGCTGGAACAGCGAGTCGTTGACGATGCCCAGGTCGCGGCCGTCGGCCAGCACCATCACCCCCTGCGCGTAGGACACCAGCACGGCGAAGTTCATCCCCCGGTCGCGCTGCGGCCAGTCCTGGATCTGGAAGCTGACCGGGCTGCCGGGCAGGCTGAAGTTGCCGACCTTGAGCAGGGTCTGCGGCCGGAAGCCGCCGGCGTAGGGGTCGTTCAGGCCGGTGAGGTCATCGGCCATCCAGCCGACCACGAAGTTGCCGTGGGCCGGGTCCCAGGCGATCGCCGGGTCGTCGATGTCGCTGGTGTTCATCGACAGCCCGACCGGCTGGTACCAGCTCAGGCCGGAGTCGGGGCTCAGGGCGGCGTCGACGAAGTGCGGCGTCATCGGCGGCGCCTCCCACACGATCGCGGCCATGTCGTCCGGGCAGACCAGCTGGAGCGGCCGCGAGGCGGCGCCGAAGGAGACCTGGGCGTCGACCAGGCCCCAATTCGGCAGCGCCGAGCTGCAGACCTCGTCGATCCCGGTGCGGTCGTCGATCCAGGCGGCGATGGTGTTGCCGTTCTGGGCGATGGCCACGTCGGGGTAGTCGCAGTCGTCGAGGAAGGGCGTGTAGGTGCCGACCATCACCGGGCCGGTCCAGGTCAATCCGCCGTCGAAGGAGTTGTTCCCCATCAGGCGGTGGCCGCCGCCGCCGGGCAGCACCTCCATGAACAGCACCGCCACCTGCTGGCCGCGGGCGTCGATGGCGACCTCGTCGTCGACGTCGATGCCCGGGAAGGTGAGGTCCAGCTGCGTGTCCATCCACAGGAAGCCGCCCGAGGGCGGGTCGAAGCAGCTGGCGTAGCAGTGGTCGTCGATGCGGTTGAGGAAGTCGTCGTGCCAGACGCCGTAGATGCGCCCGGCCTCGACCACCAGGTCGTAGAAGTCGACGTCGGCCATGCCGACGTGGGCGCTGAAGGGGATCGCCACCGGCAGCCAGGTCACCCCGCTGTCGGTGGAGTAGTTGAGGTAGAGCTCTTCGTCCCAGGGCGGCGGGGTGAAGTCGTTCTCGACCAGCATCAGGATCGCGATGAGGTCGTCGTTGGGGTTCGACGGGACCATCGGGTCCACGTCCATCCGGATCTCCTTCACGTCGCACAGCCCGGGCGGGAGGCCCTTGTCGACCCACAGGTCGATCGGCTGGAAGCTGGCGCCGCCGTTCAGGGAGCGCTGGAACCAGACGTCGCGATCCCCGGTCGGGATGGCCATGCGCGGGTCGGTCCAGCTGAGGTAGACGTTCTTGCCGGCGACGGCGACCGAGCTGTCGTAGAGGTTCTTCCACACCGTCGGCGTGGTGCCGTCATCGACCGGGACCGGCGGGCTCCAGTTCACTCCGCGGCCGTCGGAGGTGGAGCACTCGATGGTGAAGCCGCCGGCGGCGGAGTCGAACCAGGCCATCGCGGCGAGGTCGGCGTCGCAGGCGACCGAGGGGCCGTAAGCGTGACCCGGGGTGTTCGCCACGAGTCCAGGTGTCCGGGGGGACTGGGCGGCGAGGCTCGCCGCGAGGAACAGCCAAGTG
>CAZXTO010000112.1:0-9592 GCA_964643675.1 uncultured Planctomycetales bacterium | reverse complement strand
GGCGGCCAGATCGCCGCGTGGCGCGCCGAGCTGGCGCAGGCGGGGATGGCATGAGCGCCTTCGCCTTCCCGCGCACCAAGGTCTGCGGCCTGACCACGGCGGCCGACGCGGTGACCGCCTACACCGCCGGCGCCGGCGCCTTGGGCGTGGTCCATTTCCCGCCCTCGCCGCGTTCGATCGATGCGGCGGCGGCGCGCGCCATCGTCGAGGAGCTCCCCTTCGGCGCGGTGGTCGTCGCGGTCATGGTCGACCCCGCGCCGGAGCAGGCGCTGCGCTGGTGCGAACGGGCAGGCGTCAGCGCCTTGCAGCTCTGCGGCGGCGAAGCGGCGCAGGACTTCGCCGGATTCCCCTTGCCCTTGCTGCGACGGATCGGGGTGTCCGCCGGCGCCGCCTTCGCCGAGCTCGAGGCCTGGCGCCCGCTGGCCGCCGGCTTCGTCCTGGACCACCCCGCTTCCCCCGGCGGCAGCGGGTTGGCGGTCGAGCACGCCGCGGCCGCCGCCTTGGTGACGGCAGCAGCCCCGCTGCCCTGCCTGCTGGCCGGCGGGCTCGATCCCGACAACGTCGCCGCCGCGATCGCCGCGGTGGGCCCGCACGGCGCCGACGCCAGTTCGCGGCTCGAGGCCGCACCCGGCCGCAAGGACCCGGTCCGGGTCCGCGCCTTCCTGGCCGCCGCCGAGGCGGCCCTGCAGGAGCTCCGCCGATGACCGGAGCCGCCCCCGCATGAAGACCTCCGCCTACTTCGATGCCTTCGGCGGCGTGTTCGCCCCGGAGACCCTGATGGCGCCGCTCGAGCAGCTCGAGGCCGCCTGGCTGGACGCCCGCGAGGACGCCGGCTTCCGCGCCGAACTCGACGCGTTGTCACGCCACTACGCCGGCCGGCCGACGCCGCTGACGCCCGCCCGCCGGCTCTCCGAGCGCCTCGGCTGCGAGCTGTGGCTGAAGCGCGAGGACCTGCTCCACACCGGCGCCCACAAGCTCAACAACACCCTCGGCCAGGCGCTGCTGGCCCAGCGCATGGGCAAGACCCGCATCCTGGCCGAGACCGGCGCCGGCCAGCACGGCGTCGCCAGCGCCACCGCCTGCGCCCTGCTCGGGCTCGAGTGCGTGGTCTACATGGGCGCGGTCGACGCCGCGCGCCAGGCGCCGAACGTGGCCCGCATGGAGCTGCTGGGGGCGCGGGTGGAGGTGGTGGAGCACGGCCAGCGCACCTTGAAGGACGCGATCAACGAGGCCATGCGCGCCTGGGTCTCCGACCCCGACGCCCACTACCTGCTCGGCAGCGCGCTCGGGCCGCACCCCTTCCCGTCGCTGGTGGCGGAGTTCCAGCAGGTGATCGGCCAGGAGGCGCGGGCGCAGACGCTGGAGCAGGCCGGCGGCCTGCCGGACGCGGTGGTCGCCTGCGTCGGCGGCGGCTCGAACGCGATCGGCATCTTCCGCGGCTTCGTCGAGGACGAGGGCGTGGCGCTGATCGGCGTCGAGGCCGGCGGCGAGGGGGTCGAGTCCGGCCGCCACGCGGCGCGCTTCGCCGGCGGCGAGCCCGGGGTGCTGCACGGCTGCCACACCTGGCTCTTGCAGGACGCGGACGGCCAGGTGCGGCCGACCCACAGCGTCAGCGCCGGGTTGGACTACCCGGCGATCGGGCCCGAGCACGCGGCCTTGCAGGCCTGCGGCCGCGCGCGCTACGAGCTCGCCACCGATGAGCAGGCGCTGGCGGCCTTCGGCCTGCTGGGGGAGTGCGAGGGCATCCTGCCCGCGCTCGAGAGTTCGCACGCGGTCGCCTGGGTGGTCGAGCGCGCCGCCGAACTGGCCGGGCAGCGCGTGGTCGTCAACCTGTCCGGCCGCGGCGACAAGGACCTGGACAGCGTGCTGGCGCTCAAGCGGGAGGGGGAGGCATGAGCCCGCGTCGGTCGCCCCAGGATCACGCCGCCCCGGTCAACCGGCTCGAGGCGCGCACCGCCGCCCTGCGAGCGGTCGGGGAGCGCGGCGTCGCGCCCTACCTCACGGCCGGCGACGGCGGGCTCGACACCACCCTGGCGGCGCTGCACGCGCTGGACCAGGGCGGAGCGGCCTGCATCGAGCTGGGCGTGCCCTTCAGCGATCCGATCGCCGACGGCCCGGTGTTGCAGGCGGCAGCCGACCGCGCCCTGGCGGCGGGCACCACCTTGGCCGCCATCCTCGAGATGGTGGCGCGCTTCCGGGAGGAGGGCGGGGCGGTGCCCATCGCCCTGATGAGCTACGCCAACCCGCTGCTGCGTCGCGGCTGGGGCGGCACCTGCGCCGGCGCCGCCGAGGCCGGAGTCGACGCGCTGATCGTCCCCGACCTGGCGCTGGAGGAGGGCGCGCCGCTGCGCGAAGCCGCCGCCGCCGCCGGCCTGTGTCCGGTCTTCTTCGCCGCTCCCACCAGCCCCGAGGCGCGCATCCGCGCCGCCGCCGAGGCCAGCCGCGGCTTCCTCTACGTGGTCGGACGGGTCGGCGTCACCGGAGGCGGCACCAGCTTCGGCGACGACACCCAGGACTTCCTGGCGCGGGTCGCCGCGCTCAGCCCGGTGCCGACCGCGGTCGGCTTCGGCATCCGCAGCGCCGCCGACGTGCGCGCCGCCGTGCGCCACGCCGACCTCGCGATCGTCGGCACGGCGATGGTGCGGCGGCTGCACCAGGCCGGCGCCGCCGCTCCGGAGGCCGCCGCCGGCTACCTCGCCGAACTGATGGAGGGACTCTCGTGAACCCCGCGCTCCGACACCAACTCGCCCACCTCGACCGCGCCCTGCTCGCCCTGCTCGACGAGCGCGCCCGCCTGCTCGCCGGCGTCGCCGCCGAGGACGCCGGCCGCGCCGCCGCCGTCCACGACCTGCTGCGCCGTCACGCCGGCGCCTTCGACTCCGACTCCCTGCCCGAGCTGTTCGCGATCGTCGACCGCGGCTGCGCCGGCGCCGCTCCGGAGGGCCGAGGATGATCCTGCGCTTCCCCCTGGGCACCACCGCGGAGCAGGTGCAGGAGCGCTGCCAGCGCATCCAGGCCGCCGGCGCCCGCACCATCCGCTCCACCGAGCCGGCGCGCCCGATCGTGGCGGTGGTGGACAAGCTGCCGGCCGAGCTCGACCGGGCCCTGCGCGAGGATCCCGGCATCGAGGAGGTGGTGACGCCGAAGGGAGAGCTGCGCCTCGCCCACCGCGCCTTCCGCGATTCGGCCACCGTGGCCAAGGTCGGCGAGGTCGAATTCGGCGGCCCCGGGGTCGCGGTGATCGCCGGGCCGTGCTCGGTCGAGGGCCGGGAGTTCATGCGCGAGGTGGCCGGCTACTGCCAGCAGGCCGGCGCCCACGTGCTGCGCGGCGGCGCCTACAAGCCCCGCACCAGCCCCTACAGCTTCCAGGGCTTCGGCGTCGAGGGGCTCGCCCAGCTCAAGGACGCCGGCGATGAATTCGGCATGCCGGTGGTGTCCGAGATCATGGACGCCGCCCACCTGGCGGCCTTCGTCGACCACGACATCGATTGCCTGCAGGTCGGCGCGCGCAACATGCAGAACTTCAGCCTGCTGAAGGCGATCGCCGCCGCCGGGCGGCCGGTGCTGCTGAAGCGCGGCCTGTCGGGCACGGTCGAGGAGTGGCTCTATTCGGCCGAGTACCTGTGCGCCTTCGGCGCGCCGCAGGTGATCCTGTGCGAGCGCGGCATCCGCACCTACGAGACCGCCACCCGCAACACCCTCGACCTGACCATCCTGCCGCTGCTGCGCGAGCTCACCCACCTGCCGGTGATCGTCGACCCGGCGCACGCGGTGGGGGTGGCGCGCTTCATCCCGCCGCTGGCGCGGGCCGCGATCGCGAGCGGCGCCGACGGCCTCGCGGTCGAGGTGCACCCGCGCCCCGAGCAGGCCCGCTCCGATGGACCGCAGGCCTTGCTCCCGGGCGAGCTGACCGGCCTGATCGCCGACACCCGGGTGATCGCCGCCGTCTGCGATCGCCGCCTGGCCTGAGCGCCGGGGCCCGCCCCGGACCGTAGAATCGGGCGCCATGGCCCGGTCCCTGCCGCTGATCGCCCTGTTCCCGATGCTCGGCGCGCTGGCGCTGCGGCTCGCGGGCTACCCTTTCGCGGCGCCGTACTTCTCCTTCCACTTCTCGGGCAGCGACGCGGTGCTGGCAGGCGAGCTCTACCTGGTGCTGCTCGGCGCCGCTGCCGTCGGCGCCTTGCTCTTTCGCTGCCGCGGCGCGGTGATCGGCCGGAGCCTCGTGGCCACCCTGCTGGCCTGTCTGGCGGTGTCCTCGCTGGCGGGCGCCCAGCTGCTCGGCTGGCCCTCCGCCGCCGATGACGGTCTGGCGCTGCAGCTGCAGTGGCTCGGCAGCTCCTGGCCGCAGATGCTGCTCCACTTCGGCCCGGGCTACCTGCTCGGCTTCCTGCTGCTCCGACCGGCGCCGAGCGGCGCCGCCGCCCCCTCCAGTAGCCCGGCCGCGTGATCCGCCTGAGCGAGCCGGCGGAGTCCGCCCGCCACGCCTTCCGGCCGCACCCCTTGCTGCGCAACGGCCACGCCATGACCATCGCTGGGGTCAAGCTGCCGCGCTTCCAGCGCCGCTTCCTGGCCGAGGAGGAGCGCTTCGAGCTGAGGGTGGACCGGAGCACGAGCATCCTCGTCGAAGCCCACTGGCAGCCGGCGGAAGCGCCGGTCGCGGTGCTCGTGCACGGCCTCTCCGGCAGCGCCAAGTCGGTCTACGTGGTGGGCGCGGCGCAGAAGGCCTGGGCGGCCGGATTCTCGACCGTGCGCATCAACCTGCGCACCTGCGGCGGCACCGAGCACCTGTCGAGCACCCTCTACCACGCCGGCCTCTCCGACGACCTCGAGGCGCTGGTCGACTGGATCGCGCGCGAGCGGCGGCCGGCCTGGATCGGCCTCGCCGGCTTCAGCCTCGGCGGCTCGATCGTGCTGCACGCGGCCGCGCGCTGGGGCGCGGCGCCGCCCGACGGCGTGGCGCGGCTGTGGGTGCAGTCGGCGCCCTTCGATCTGGAGCAGACCTCGGCGGCGATGCACCGCGGCGGCTTCAACCACGTCTACGTGAAGTACTTCCTGGACGACTTCCGCCGCTCGTGGAAGCGCAAGTCGCGCCACCACCCCGATCGCTGGCCGCGCGACGGCGTGCGCGGCATCCGCTCGGTGCGCGCCTTCGACGACCGCTGGACCGCCCCCAGCTTCGGCTGGAAGGACGCCGCCGAGTACTACCGGGAGGCCAGCACCACCCGGATCCTCGAGCGGGTGAGGGTGGCGGGAACGGTCCTGCACGCCGAGGACGACCCCTTCGTGCCGATGTGCCCCGAGGCCGACCGGATCCTCGCGCGGCACCCGAGCCTGGTCTACCTCGAGACCCGCCACGGCGGCCACAACGCCTTCTTCGGCGCGCACCCGGCGGTGGTCGACGGATGGCGCGACCGCGACCGCTACTGGGGCGAGAACCGGATGGCGCAGGACTTCGCCGCCGCGGCGGGGCTCGAGGCTCCGGGCTGCTGCCAGTCCTAGAAGCTGATTCCGAAGGTGAAGCCGCCGTAGGTCAGGTCTGGGAGGGCGTCATGGACGGCCTGCTGGCGCCTGAGGAAGCAATTCAAGGCGAGACTGGGCAGGAAGGCGTCCGCGACGTCGAGGCTCACACCGCCGGTCACGCTCCCGAGCCCCGTGACCCCGATGAGGTCATAGAGGTAATCGGTGCTGAGGGTGGGCGAGAGGGTGAAGCGGTCACCATCGAACACCGAGAAGCCCTTCGAGACGCCCAAGGTGGTGCCGAATCCATGCTCGATCGGGCCGTGCGCCAGGATCTGGTAATGGATGACTTCCCAGTCGACGGCGGCGGAGTACGAGAGGTAGCCGATGACGACGTTGTCATAGTCCCCATAGACGTCCGACGGGTAGGCCCAGTGAGAGAAGCCGATCGCGGCGTAGAGATCCTCTCCGAAGGAGAATCCCTGGTACAGGCTGACGTCCACCTCGTGCAGCTGGCCGTCCCGGGTGTCGTAGTTGCTCCAGAAGGAGAGGGTGGTGGCGTCGTAGTGGAAATCCAGCGCGCTCTGATTGACGACCCGAGCCTTGGTAGGCGCCTCGCGTCCGAGCGGGAAGCCGAGCACGACGTGGTGCGAGACCATGGTGGTCGAGAGGTCGGCGCTGATCTCCTCGGCTGCGGTGGCGCAGGAAGCGAGGATGATGGTGATTCCGGACAAGGCGGCAATGCTCTGCCACCTCCGCGACGCGACCGGGTGGTGGCGTCGCCTGCGGCGTGAGGTCATGGCTATCCTTGGGTTGGATTCGGATTCGGGACCTGGCTCATGAGCTTCTCGACGGTCTCGAGCAGCTCGGAGGCCCGATAGGGTTTGTCGAGGATGGCGGCGAAGCCTTCGATCGAGGCGTCGCCGCCCTCGCCGTGCATGACGTTGCCCGATGACAGGATGGCCTTCACGTCGGGATCGATCTCCCGCATGGCCTTGAACAAGGTCAGGCCGTCCAAGGACGGCATGGCCTTGTCGAGCACCGCGAGGTCCAGAGTCCTCCAGTTGCGTCGGAAGAACTCCAGGGCCTGGTGGGGGTCGGTGAAGGCGGAGACCTGGTGGCCGTTTGAGTTGAGGATCATCGAGCCCATGCTGCAGATCTGCGGGTTGTCGTCGACCAACAGCAGGGAGTAAGGGCCGCCTCCGCCGGAGACCGGCTCCGAAAGCGGCTCGGCGCGCTTCGACCGGGCGCTGACGCGCGGCAGGAGGATCTCGACGGTGGTGCCCTCGCCGAGGGCGCTCTCGAGCCGGATCGAGCCGTTGTGGGCCTTGATGGTGCCGAAGGCGGTCGCGAGCCCCATCCCGGTGCCGGTGCCGAGCTCCTTGGTGGTGAAGAAGGGCTCGAAGGCGCGGCTCACCACTTCCTCGTCCATGCCGACGCCGTCATCGGTCACCTTGAGCGAGACGTACTCGCCGGCCTCCAGCTCGGCGTCGTGGAAGCGAGGGTCCTCGAGGGGGTCGAGGACGACATCCGAGACACAGAAGCGCAGCTCGCCGCCCTCCGGCATGGCGTCCCGGGCGTTGATGCCGAGGTTCACCAGGACGTTGACCAGCAGGCTGGAGTCGCCCAGGATGACTGGGGCCTCGGACTCGTGGGTGTGGCTGAGGCGAATGCTCGGCGGCAGCGTGTGCGTGAGGATGGTGAAGGCGTCGGTCTCGACCTCGTACAGGTCGAGCTTCCGGAAGGCCATCGGTGCCCGCCGGGCATAGGTGAGCAATTGCTTCGTCAGCGTGCCGGCGTGCTTGGCGGAGGTCGAGATGATCTGGATCAGGTCCTGGACTCGATCCCCAGGGAGCTTCAGGTCGTCCAGGATCTCGGTGGCGCTGAAGACCGCCTGGAGCTGGTTGTTGAAGTCGTGGGCGACGCCGCCCGCCAGCAGGCCGATCGCCTCCATCTTCTGGGATTGGGCCAGCCGTGAGAGGATCGTCTCGCGCTCCTGCTCGGCGTTCTTGCGGGCGGTGATGTCGGCGATCGTCCCGATCATGCGGTGCGGGTGGCCCTCCTCGTCCGGCACGGTGCGGGCGCGGTTGTCCACCCACAGGATCGAGCCGTCAGGTTTCCGCACGCGGTATTCGGTGACCAGGGCGTCACCCGACTCCAGGCAGCGCCGCTCCTCGGCCAGCACCCGGTCCCTGTCCTCAGGAAGGACGGCCTTCAGCCAAGCCTGTCGAGAGGTCTTGCCCAAGGCCGGGTCGAGGCCCAGGAGGCGGAGGAAGCGTTGGTCGAAGAAGGCCTCGTTCCGGGTCAGGTCCCAGTCGTACATGCCGATTCCCGCGGCGTCCTGGGCCAGGTCCAGACGCTCGCGTTCCTGGTGCAGCTCCAACTCGGTGCGTCGACGCTCGGCGTTGATCAGGGTCTGGGAGACCAAGGTAGCGGCGGTGTTTGCGAAGGCCTGCTCATCTGAGAACCAGCCGCGGGGCCGACCGACGTGGTGGAGGCAGAGGACGCCGACGGCGGACTTCTCCACCAGGATGCTGACGTCCAGGACGGAGCTGATCTGCTGAGGAGCGAATCGCGTGGCGTGGATTCCCTTCAGGCTGGGGTCCCGCTCGGCATCCTCGGCGCAAATGGACCCGTGCTCGAGGAGTGCCTGCCAGTACTCGGGGACGAGGTCGAGGGGCATGACCTCGCCCGCGTGGTGGGCGCCGCCCTCAGCGTGGTACTCGTCGATGCAGCGTAGTTCCCGCGCATCCTCGGAGAGCAGCCAGACGCTCGCGCGAGCGACCTGGACCGCCGCCGCCATGGTCTCGGTCACGCGGAGGACCGCACTCTCGATCTCGCCGGCATGGACGGCATCATTCAGGACCAGCTCCGCGATCGCTGCGCGCTGCCGTTGGGCCCTCATCTTGCTTTCCTGGAGCACCTCCTGCGCGCGCTGCCGTTCGGTGATGTCGCGCATGATGGTGGAGAGGAAGGTCAATTCCGAGTCCGAGTTCCGGTGGGCCATGATGACCTGGGAGACCGGGATCTCGTTCCCCGCGGGGTCGAGGATGGCGGTCTCGCCTTGCCAGACACCGGAGCGGATCGCGCTGGGGATCCCCTCGTCCATGACGAGTCTGAGGGCCCAAGCCGGGTGAGTGTCGGGGATGGTCCGGGCGCCGATGTCCTCATCGGATCGCCAGCCCAGCATGCTCCGGCCGGAGCGGTTCATGTAGCTCAACTCACCGCTCGGGAGGGCGATGGCCACCAGATCGCTGGTCGATTCGAGGATCGCCGTCAACCGCTTGGAGCTCTCGGCCTCGCGCCGCAGGTTCTCCGCGCTGCGCTTCAACTCGGCGGTGCGCTCCTCGACACGTGCCTCCAACCCAAGGTGGAGACGGCGCAGGGCCAGGTGGGTGTTCACCCGCGCGACCACCTCAGCGGCCTGGAAGGGCTTGGCGATGTAATCGACGGCGCCGGCCTCGAAGCCGGTAATCTTGCTCTCCTTGGTGTCGAGGGCGCTGAGGAAGATGACCGGGACGTCCGAGGTCCTCGGATCGTCCTTGAATCTCCGGCACAATTCGTAGCCGTCGATGCCCGGCATCCGGATGTCGAGGAGGATGAGATCCGGGACCTCGTGGTCGATGGATCGGAGCGCGAAACCACCATCGTCCGAAGCCTTGGTGCGGAAGCCCGCCTCGGTCAGGAGCTCGGAGAGAAGGCGGAGGTTCTCATGGTGGTCATCGATGATGAGAACACAATCCTGAGGCTGGCTCGGTTGGGGCACCATGTCATCCATCAGCGAGGGACGCTACACATCGGCCTTCACGCGATCGCGCATGACCTCTTCGATCCTCCAGAATTGATACTGCTCCACCCACTTCTTCATGGTCGAGGCCGATTGGCTGTCCGTCTCGGCGATCCTGGCGACCGCGGCGAGGCAGGCGTTCCGGTCCAAGCGGACCGCGGCCTCGAGGAGATTCCGTTTCTGGGCCTCGGGGATGGCGTCGATCTGCTCGGGGCGGAGCTCTCGATCGGTTCCCTCCTCGTCGACGCTCGCGTCGGTCGAGACCTTCTCATGGACGAATTCGAGCCCCAGGTGCTTCTTCATGGCGTCGAAGATCTGGTGCTCGGTGTGGGGCTTGCGGATCATGTC
>CAZXTO010000111.1:0-9618 GCA_964643675.1 uncultured Planctomycetales bacterium | reverse complement strand
CCCGCCCCTCGGGGAACTGGCGCTGCTGCTGCCGCCGCCGCTGCCGGACGCCGGCCCCGGCTACTGGAGCCGCTCCCTGCTGATGACCCCGCCGCTGCCGCCGGGCGGCATCGACGAGCTGGTCGAGATCGGCGACGCCCCCGAGGTGGAGGGCGGCGGCGAGCTGGAGGAGATCGGTGAGGACGCCGACTGCGCCGGCCAGTACGACCAGCTACGGCTGACCAACGGCTGGACGGTCCTGTGGGGCCGGATCCTGAACGAGGACCGCTACCGGCTCCGCGCCGGCCGCGACACGGTGCGCTTCCAGGAGGTCGATCCGCGCTCCGGCGAGGACCGCTTCGCTCCGCAGGAGTACGAGCCCGACCGTTACGAATCCTTCGACTTCGCGCGGACCCTGCGCAACGAGATCGAGCTCGGCGTGCTCGCGCTCGACCCGAGCGCCGGCGCGATCCGTGAGCGGCTCGACTTCGTGCGGTGGCTGCTCGACCAGGGCCTGCTCGAGCCGGCCGCCTTCGAACACGCCGAAGCCCTGGCCCGCGGTGCGGTGGCGCAGGCGCCGAAGGACATCGCCGCCTGGATGGCCCTGGGCGAGGTCTGGGAGCGGACCTTCCGCTTCGACGAGGCCTTCGCGCTCTACGCCCGCCTGACCGGCCAGGTGCTGGACGGCCCCTCGCCGGAGCTCGGCATCGCGGTCGAGGACGGCTCCTTCCGGCGCCGCTCGGCGCCCTTCGTGCGCATGGGCCGCATCCTCGAGCGCTTCGGCCTGCTCGAGGAGGCCGGCGCCCAGTACCAGGCCGCGGTGGCCCTGGCCGACGGCGACCCGACCGCCGCGCTCGCCCTCGGCGAGTCGCTGGTCGCCACGGGCCGGCCGCTCGAGGCCGCGGAGCTGCTGGCCCGGACCCTCTCCTTCCACGCCTCGCGCAGCTCCGCCGCGGCCCTCCAGCACGGCGTCGCGCTCGGCCAGGCCTACCTGCGGGCGGGGGAATTCGGCCAGGCCCTGTCCGCCTTCCAGGACGTGCAGCGGGCCGGCGGCGGCGCCGCCGGGGCGCTCGAGGGCGCCTGCGGCGAGGCCGCGGCCCACTACCTGGCCGGCGACTTCGACGCCGCCTACCGGGCGGTCGAGGACGGACTCGAGGTCCACGGCAGCCACTGGAAGCTGCTCTACCTGCGCGGGGTGACCGGCGGCGCGATCGCCGCGCCCGCCGCCGAGGTGGTGCGCGACCTGCGCGCCGCGGCCTCGGTCTCGCCCTTCGACGCGGCGCCGGCGATGGCCGCCGAAGCCTTCTGGCTCGACCGCCTCGGGCACCGCGACCAGGCCCAGGAGCGGCTGCAGGCCGCGCTCGAGCTGGAGCCCGCCTTGCCCTACTCGTTGTACCTGCGCGGCCGCTGGGCGCGCCGCGACGGCGACTTGGAAGGCGCCCGCGAGGACTTCCGGACCCTGATCGGCATGTCCTCGGCCTGCGCCGCCGCGCTCGGCGAGCTCGGCTGGCTGCTGCACGAGGAGGGCCGCTACGCGGTCGCCGAGGTGGCGCTGCGCCGGGCCGAGCAGGAGGCCGGGAGCTGGCGTGAGGCCTCCCTGCGCCGCGGCCTCAACCTGCTGGCGGCCGGCCAGCCCGACGAGGCGCGGATGGCGCTGCAACGCGCCGCCGGCGGCGACCAGGAGGCCTTGGTGCGCAACGCGCTGGCCTGGGCCGCCTACCTCGAAGGCGACGTCGACGGCGCCATCGCCGAGTACGCGCTGCTGCTCGACGCCATGCCCGGGCAGGAGCAGGACCCGCAGTTCCAGCACGCCCAGCTGTGGCAGACCCGGATCGCCGAGCACGCGCAGCTGGTGCGCTGGACCGACCCCTTCGACGGCCGCCTGCCGCGGCCGCAGTGGGACGTGCAGAGCGGCGCTCGCAACGGCGTCGAGCCGCGCGTGGTCGACGGCGTGCTGAGCATCCGCGGCCAGCACCGCAAGCCGGGCGAGAGCCTGACCCGCGCCTTCCGCAAGCTGCGCGCGCTGGACTTCCGCGGCCTCGACGCCGAGATCCTGGTCGGCGCCGAACAGCGCGGCGAGGGCGGCCTGATGCTGTCGCTCGAGAACCGCAAGGGCAACCCGACCTGGCAGTTCCGCGTCTACCGCGGCTCCGAGGGCCGCTTGCGCTGGATGACCCAGAAGGCCACCGCCGAGCCGGAGCGCGGCGAGGTGCCGCGCGGCATGGTGCCGGGGGTGGCGGTGCCGGTGCGCTTCCAGCTCGACCGGGAGCAGAACCCGCCGCTGCTGACCGCCTCGGTCGACGGCGAGGTGTTCTATTCCGAACCGGTCTCCTCGCTGCGCTCGCCCACCGGCGAGCTCGTGATCAGCCTGTTCGCCCGCACCCTCAACGCGCTGCCGGTGGACGTCGCCCTCGACCGCCTCGAACTCGTCTACGCCCAGAGCTGATGCGCGCCTCCGCCTCCCACCGCGGCTTCACCCTGATGGAGCTGATGATCGTGATGGTGATCATCGGCGTGCTGATGAGCTTCCTGCTGTTCAAGGGCGGCAGCATCTTCAGCGACGCCCGCGAAGGCGATTGCCAGCAGCGCCTGTCGGCCCTCGGCGGCATGATCATCGCCTTCCAGACCGCCGAGGGGCAGCTGCCCGACGACCGCCTGCCCTCGAGCGTCACCGCCGACGGCATCAACGCGCCGGCCGAGGCCCTGTTCCTGGCCCTGTTCGACGCCGACTACGGCGGCACCCGGCCCGACCAGAACTGGCTGGTCAACACCGACGGCGACGAGAGCCGCAAGCCGGCCAGCATGCTGCCGACCCGCGAGCTGTTCGAGATCGGCGACCCCTGGGGCAACCCGGTGGTCTACCTCGAAAGCCTGCACTACGGCGACGAGGTGGTGGTCCTGGCCGGTCCCGACGAGGAGTTCCGCGAGCAGCGGGTGCGGGCGCGCCGCAACGAGCGCACCGGCGGCTGGGAGCAGCCGGGCAGCTTCCAGCTGATCTCGGCCGGCGCCGACGGCGAATTCGGCACCGAGGACGACCTCACCAACTTCGGAGGCTGATGCGCGGCTTCACCCTGCTCGAACTGCTGCTGGTCCTGTTCGTGCTGGGGGTGGTGCTGGGTTCCTCGATGGTGTTGGCCGGTCGCTTCGACCCCGGGCCGGTCGGCCTGCGCGCCTCCACCTCGGCCTTCTTCGAGAGCAGCCGCGACCGCGCCCGCGCTAGCGGCCGGCCGGTGGTGGTGGAGATCGAGTCCGCGCCCGATGACCCCGGCCGCCTGCGCCGGCTGGTCTACCGGCCGGTGCGCGAGGCCAGCTTCGAGCCCGACTCCGAGCGCCGCCACGGCCTCGAGCCCAGCGACGGCGGGGTCAGCATCGGCGAGGCCGCGGGCCGCTTCGGCGGCGCCGCCTCGATCGACGGCGGCTCGATCCTGGTCGGCGGCCGCGGCGGCCAGGTCCACGTCGGCGACGGCTTCGGCATCGAGCTGCAGCTGCGCAGTCCGCTCGAGCGGGCCGCCACCCTGATCAGCTGGCCCGAGCTGCTGCGCCTCACGATCGGCGCCGACGGCGCCATCCGGGCCCGGGTGGAGCTGGTCGAGGGCAGCTCGATCAGCCTGAGCGCGCCGGCCGGTTCGGTCCGGCCCGATCGCTGGCACCACCTGGCGCTGGCCGCCGCCGACGGCAGCTGCGAGCTGCGGGTGGACTCGGAGCTGGTCGCCTCGGACGTCTACGAGACCGCGCTCGGCCAGCCCGAAGGGGCGCCGCTGCTCGGCAACACTGACGGCACCTTCACCGGCCTGGTCGACGAGTTCGCGCTCTGGAACCGCATCGTCGAGCACGGCCCGGAGCTGCGCGAGGAGGCCAGGCTGGTGCTGGTGACGCCGCGCGTCCGCTTCGGCCCCGACGGCTACCTCGACCCGGCCCACGGCGTCGGCGTGCGGGTCGAGCTGTGGCGGCTGGACGAGCTGATCGAGAGCTTCCTGATCGGCCGCTTCTCCGAGCAGGAGGTGGGCGGATGAGCCGGATCGAGCTGCGCGGATCGGCCCTGGTGGTCGTGATCCTGGCCCTGGCACTGCTGCTCTCGCTCGGCGTGCCCTTCCTGCTCGCCGGGCGCATGCGGAGCGAGTCGGCCCAGCAGAGCTTCGACCAGGTGCGCGCCCGCATCGAGATCGACTCGGCCTCGCGCTACGCCCAGGCGCGCCAGGCCGAGAGCCACCCCTCGCTGGACCGCACGCCGTGGTGGGATGCTCCCGGAGAGTGGTCGCCGCTGTCCGACGGCGTCATGCCGCAGGCGCTCGGCGGCGCCTGGGAGCGCTCGGCCAGCTCCTGGGGCTTCGAGGCCGAGAGCCTGCAGGGCCGGGTCTCCCTGGCCAGCGCGCCGCCGGTGCTGATCCAGAACCTGCTCCATCCCTGCTTCCTGACCGACGACGCCGACTTCCGCGCCGCCGAGCTCTCGGTCAGCTCGACCGACGGCTTCCCGCAGTCGGGGCTGCTGTTCCTCGCCAACCAATGGGTCGAGTACGGCGACAAGAACGCGCGCGCCTTCCTCCAGGTCACGCCGGCGGCGGAGGAGAACACGCCCGACGACCTCAGCCGCACCCGCTTCCGCGAAGGCACGGCGGTGATCGACCCGCGTGTGGTCAACCTGGCCTACGCGCGGCTGCGCTGGGGCGAGCAGCGGGCGCCCGACTTCGCCGCCGACGTGCTGGGCCTGGACGTGCTCGGCCATGGCGTGCTGCCGCCGGCCGAGCGCCGCCGGCTGCGGGAGCTGAGCTGGCTCGAGACCGGGGTCTACGGCAGCGGCGACTGGGGCCCCGCCACCTGGCTGACGCGCGAGATCAACCCGGACAACCCCACCCGGGCGGTGGTGGCCGACGCGCTCGGCTTCTCCCAGGGCAGCGTGGTGCGGGTCTCGCCCGAGGAAGGGGATCCGGTCGACCTGCTGGTGCTGGCGGCCGGCTCCGGCCGCGGCGGCAGCGGCGCCCTGGTCGCGGCCACCGACTTCCCGGACTTCCCGCCCTTCACCACCCGCCTGTACCCCTTGCTGCGGGAGCCGGTCGACCTCAACCACTGCGCCCCCGAGATCCTCGAGGCGCTGGTGGTGGGCCTGCGCTGGAACGGCTTCGTTCCCTGGCCGAGCGGGGAGGACGGCGTGGTGCGGCGGCTCTCCGGCAACACCCGCACCGACTGGATCACGCCCGCCAAGGCGCGCGCCTTCGCCGCCCAGGTGGTCGCGGCGCGGCCGCTGCAGGGTCCGCAGGACCTCTGGAACCGGGTGCTCGTGCCGCTCGAGCTGGCCGGCACCCTGAACAGCCGCGACGCGCTGCTGATCCACCTCAACGGCTTCCAGGCCGCCAGCGGCCAGATCCTCCAGAGCACCCTGCCCTTCGGCTACCGCACCGGCGACCGCTACCTGCAGCGGGTCAACGCCGCGGTGCGCAGCCGCCTCGGCAGCACCCTGGCGCGGCGCTCCGAGCGCCAGCTGGTGCGGGCCGCGCCGGGCGGCGACTCGCTGCGGCTATGGCGCACCCAGCGGGACTTCGACGAGGAGGAGCGCTGGGGCCGCGGCCGCCACGGGGTGATGTCGCTGCCGAACAACATCGGCGGCTTCGGCGGGCACCACGGCCCCGACCTGGCCCTCGGGCTGCGCACCGGGGCCTACCTGCCGAGCGGGATCCTGGCGCCCGAGGAGCGCGGCGACGAGCAGGCCTACCTGATGCCGGAGCCGGCCCGCGAGACCGACCAGTTCGGCATCTCCACGGTCGGCCGCACCCTGCACTTCGACTGGGAGCGCTCTCCGCTCGGCTGGGACGTCCGCGAGACCGGCCCGCACGAGAGCTACCTGTTCGAGTGGGCGGTGACGGGGCCGAACGGTGTCTACAGCGCCAACGAGCCGCTGCACTTCCAGGGCTGGTTCGAGATGCCCTCGGGCAGCGGCGACGCCTCGCTGCTGGACGTGGCCGGGCCGACCACCGACGGCAACCGGGTCTCGGCGGCCTTCGAGGAGGGCAAGCTGGTGGTGCGCGGCTTCGACACCGCCGGCGACGACCCACTCGACCCCGATGGCCTGGAGCAGGCGGTGACGATCACCGTCGATCCGGCCGAGTACCCGATGGAGAACCGCTGGATGCACCTCGGCGTGCTGCTGCGCGGGATCCACCCGCGCGGCCTGCAGCTGGCCCTCGACGGGGTGCCGCGCGGCGAGGTCAATTGCATGACCCACACCCTGGCGGCGGTCGACGGCTTCGCCCCCGGCGACACCGATGGCGTGATCGCGGTCGAGTCCACCGAGGGCTTCCCGAGCCGCGGCGCGCTGCGCATCGGCGAGGAGGTGCTCGAATACAGCTCGAAGGACGAGACCACCTTCTTCCTGAGCCGCACCAGCGGGCCGGACCAGTACCTCGGCGGCCGCGTCGCCCGCGAGGCCAGCGACGTGCTGATCGCCTCCCAGGACTCGGTCCACCCGGCCGGCTCGGCGGTCGAGCTGTACGGCTACAGCGCGATCCTGGCCGCCCCGCTGTCGCCCGGCGGCGGCCGCCTGAGCGGCGAGCTGGGGCCGTGGTCGCTAGCCCACCCGGTCAACGGCGAGGCCCCGATCAACGTGCTCAGCCTCCAGGGCACCGCGGTCGAGGTCGGCATGGGCTTCACCTCGGACTGGATCGGGGACATGGAGCTCGCGGCCGCGGTCGAGGGCGACCCCTACTTCGCCGAGGCCTTCCAGACCGACGGCGGCTTCGCCCTGATGTTCCAGGCCCGCCCCGGCTGGATCGACGGCGACGGCGCCCGCCTCGGCGGCTGGGAGGTGGTGCGCTACAGCCAGCGCACCGAGGAGATCATCACCATCCTCGAGCGCAACGTGGTGACGCCGAACTGGGAGGACGCTCCCGACGGCATGGTCTCGAGCGCCGGCAACTCCTTCATCACCGACTGGCGCCAGAACATCTACGACAACAGCGGCGCCGCGTTGTGGGAGAGCCCGCGCTGGCAGGTCTACCTGATGCCGATCTCGGTCAAGGGCAGCGGCGTCTCCGACCTGGCCTACCCGGACCCGGACCCGGAGTTCTCGGAGTTCGTGCAGCTCACCACCCCGGGCGATTCGGGGCTGACCGAGTGGGTGCGCTACGACGACATCATCGAGAACATCTTCGTGCGCGACGACCCGGGGGCGATCCTGCGGGTGACGGTCGACCGGGTCTTCCTCGACGAGCTCGACCCGCCCGACGGCAAGGGCAGCGTCGGCTACCGCCCGCCCCTGCAGGACCCGCCCGAGCCGGACCTGTTCGTGCGCAAGCTGGGGGAGCCGGTCGACGACCGCGACGGCACCCTCACCGACATGCTCGAGGCCTTCGACTTCCGCGGCTCGATGCAGACCTACGACCACGCCCAGCCGGCCAACACCCTGCTGGTGCCGATCGGGCGCACGCTGCGCCGCTTCGGGCCCTCCGGCGGCTACGTCGGGCGCCTCGACCGGGTGGCGGTGATGGACCCGCAGAGCGGCTCGAGCTCGCCGTTCTGGTTCACCGTGGAGTGGGGGCTGGCGCCGCCGCCGGAGCAGCCCGACCGGCTCCACCTCAACCAGACCTACTTCGCCTTCACCGACTCGCCGGGGGTGCCCTACGCCGCCACCGACCTGTCGAACGTGAACCTGGATGACCCCGGCATCGACGTCCGCAACACGGTGCGTCTGGTCAAGTTCCCGAGCGGCGAGCGGCCGCTGCAGCTGGAGCAGATCGTGCTCGGCGGCGACGTCTCCGGCGGCGCCGGCAACTTCGAGGGCGTGATCGACGAGTTCGCCGTGCACACCGTTCCCGGCATGGGGCAGCCCTTCAACCACACCGGTCGCGGCGCCTTCGTGCTCGAGCAGGACCTGGAACCCGGCGAGCTCGACAGCTTCTACCTGCACGAATACGCGCTCCAGATCGGCACCGAGCGCAAGTCCTCCCAGAACCCCGGCGACTGGTTCTCGCTGCTGCCGCCCAGCGGCCTGCTCGACATCGACGGCGAGCGCATCGCCTACACCGAGATCGACCCCGCCACCGGCGAGGTCATGATCGCGCCGCAAGGGCGCGGGGTGCACGGCACCCAGCCGCGCGGCCACGCTGCCGGCACCACGGTGTGGGCGGTCGACGGCCGCGCCGCCACCGTGCTCACCAGCGACCTCGAGCAGACCGCGCCGCTGATCCAGGTCGAGAACGCCCTGGGCTTCGCCACCCGCCCGCTGCTGCTCATCGACCAGGAGCTGATCCACGCCCCGCTGCGGGGCCTGGCCGGCAACCAGTTCCTGATGCCGCTGCGCCGCCCCGACCCCGAGCGCGAAGAGGACGGCGGCGAGGGCCTGCTGCGCGGGCGCTTCGGCACCGCGCCCTCCGGTCACCCCACCGGCACCCTGGTCTACTCGATGCCGACCCGCTGGGAGGACCGCTACATCCCCGAGAGCGACTCGCCGGCCGGCGCCTGGTTCGAGATCGGCCTGGAGGAGCCCGGCGCCTACTGGCGCGGGCTGCGCTTCGAGGCCGAGATCCCGGACGGCTCGCAGCGGGTGCGGGCGCTGGCCCGCGCCGGCACCGCCGGCTGGGAGGACCCGCCCGGCCAGACCCCGGGCCTGATCCTGCTCGAGGAGGGCGTGCGCAACGGGCTGCCGGTGCCGCTCGGCCTGCGCGCGGATCGCCTCGACCTGCGCTTCAGCTTCGACTGGGAGCCGGGCGCCTTCGAGGCGGTCGACTTCCGGTCCTTCGGCTGGCTGTCGGCGCCGCGGATCTCCGAGATCCTGCTCGACTTCTCGGCCGAGAGCCGGGTCGATCGCTCGGTGGAGGTGCGCCAGTGAGCCCGCGCCGCCTGCTCCCGGTCGGTCGGCGGCGCGCGGCCGACGGCCGCCGCGGCATGACCCTGATCGAGGTGCTGCTGGCCCTGGCCCTGATGGTCATGCTGGGGCTGTTCATCGTCAGCGTGCTGCGCTCGGTGCTCGGCATCTGGCAGACCAGCGAGCGCCGGGGCCGCGGCGACCTGGTCTTCCACGCCGCCGTCGAGCAGCTGCGCAGCGACCTCGAGGCGCTCCACAACGGCCCGCGCGGCTGGCTGATCCTGGATGAGTGGCGGGCGCGCCCGGCCACCGAGACCGAGCCGGCCTGGATGCTGCCGCGGCTGCGCTTCCTGGCCGACGGCGCCGGCCTGCCGCTCGACGACCCCGGCGGCGAACGCGGCGTCGAGGTCGCCTGGACCCTGGTGCCCGAGGACCCGGCCAACACCCGCCTGTGCCGCCTGGTCCGCTTCGCCCAGCCCGAGGGCGCCGGCGACAGCCTGCTGCGCGACTCCGCCGCCGACGCCCTCGCCCGCGGCGGCGGCGGCCTGGCCGTGCTGGACGGCGTGGCCTGGATGGACCTCGAGCTGGAGGAGCGCGACGGCGCCCGCGCCGGCTCGGCCCTGGTCGCGCCGGAAGAACCCTTCGACTTCCCGCGCCGGCTCCACCTGGAGCTCGAGCGCGTGTCGGGCCGCGCCCGCACCAAGCCGCCGACCCTCGACGAGGCCCTCGGCAGCTCCTCCAGCCGCTTCCGCCTGCGCGGCTCGGCGCCGCTCGAGCACACCCGCTACGCCCTGATCGGTCGCGAGTGGCTGGCCGTCAGCGGCCGCCACCCCGACTTCAGCGTC
>CAZXTO010000110.1:0-9623 GCA_964643675.1 uncultured Planctomycetales bacterium | reverse complement strand
CCTGCCGCCCCGGCCACCGCTCGCCTCCGACGGACCGACCCGATCCGCTTCGGCCTGGTCACCTACCTGTGGGGGGCGGACCTCGCCCTGCCGGAGCTGATCGAGGCCTGCGTCGCCGGCGGCCTGCTCGGGGTCGAGCTGCGCACCACCCACGCGCACGGGGTGGAGCGATCCCTGGGGACCGCCCAACGCGCCGAGATCCAGGCGCGCTTCGAGGACTCCGCGATGGAGTGGTGGGCGATCGGCAGCAACGAGAACTTCGACAGCCCGGACCCGGCGCGCCTGGCGGCCTCGATCGGCGCCACCATGGACTTCCTCAAGCTGTCGCACGACGTCGGCGGCACCGGCGTCAAGGTCAAGCCGGACCGCTTCCACGACGGCGTGCCGCGCGAGCGGACCATCGAGCAGATCGGGCGGTCGCTGAACGCGGTCGGTCGCCACGCCGCCGAGCTCGGCCAGGAGGTGCGGCTGGAGGTGCACGGCAGCTGCGCCGAGCTGCCGACCATCGCTGCGATCATGGAGATCGCCGACCACCCTTCGGTAGCGGTGTGCTGGAACTGCAACGACCAGGACCTGATCGGCGAGGGCTTGACGCACAATTTCGGCCTGGTGCGGCCGCGCTTCGGCGACACGCTCCATCTGCGGGCCTTCGACCGCCACGACTACCCCTACCCCGAGCTGATGCGCTTGCTGGTGGAGTCCGCGTGGGAGGGCTGGGTCCTGCTCGAGGCGCGCGGCGCGCTCCCGGAGGACCGCGCCGCCGCCTTCGCCCGCCAGCGCGAGCACTACGCGGGCTTGGTGACCCGGATCAGGGCTGAACGCTGACCGAGACCGCGACCGAGGAAAGCTGCACCGCCCCCGGCGGCAGGAAGCTGACCGCGGCGAACCAGAAGGTCGAGCCGACGTAGGCCGCGGCGCCGTTGGGCGGCAGGATCAGGCTGGCGAGGGCGTCGCCGCTCGGGTCGAGCACCCCGGCGGAGTTGCTGAACACGCCGGGAGGGCTGCCCGAGGTCATCAGGCTGGTGAACCAGTCCTGGGTCAGCGGCACCTCCACGCCATTGAGGCTGGTCGGGCCGGTGCCGGTGGCGGATCCGGCCAGCACGTAGGAGGCTCCCGCTTCGCTGGCCGGGAAGTCGAGCTGGAAGTCGACGCTGCCGCCGGCCGCGGCGGAGACCTGGTCGGCGGTCGCGGTCAGGAAGGGGTCCACCACCCAGGACCAGGCGTCGCCGGAGCCGTGGAAGCCGCCCGCCCAATTGCCGGGGTCGGAGATCAGGAATTCCGCCACGCCGTCGCCGTCGAGGTCGGAGCCGGCCGCCACCACCTGGCCGAGCTGGCGGAAGTGGGAGCCGCCCTCGAAGCGGTGCAGCAGGCCGCCGCCGGCGCCGTCATGGAGCGAGACGGTGCCGTTCAGGGTGAAGCCGCCGGCGTCGGCGCCGGGAGCGCCGATCAGGTACTCCGAAGCGCCGTCCCCGTTCAGATCGCCCACCAGCGCGGCGGAGCCCCCGAACAGATCCAGGTCGCCGAGCCCGTCGTGCTGCCGCAGGAGCGCGCCGCCGTTGGAGTACAGATAGGCCGCGCCGGTGCTCTGGCCGCCCGAGCTGGCGGTGTGCACGACGTCGGCCCCGGCCAGGATGTCGGGGCTGCCGTCGCCGTCGACGTCCGCGCCGGCGGCGATCGACTTACCGAAGCCGCCGTCTTGCAGGCCGTCGAGCTGGAGCAGCACCGCGTGGGCGGCGCCGGAGTAGAGATAGACCGAACCGGCGTTGCGGAAGCTGCCGACGTCGGCGCCCGGCGCGCCCACCAGCACGTCGGCGTAGCCGTCGCCGTCGTGGTCGCCGGCGGCGGCGACCGACCAACCCATGGCGTCGGCCGGCGCGCCGACGTAGATCCACAGCGCGGTGCCGGTGGCTCCGGAGTAGACGCCGGCCGCGCCGGCGCCGGCCCCGCCGCCCCAGAAGGAGTCCTGCGGGTCGCCGATCAGGAGGTCGTCGTAGCCGTCGGCGTTGACGTCGCCGGCGGCGGCCAGGGCCTGGCCGAACATGCCGTTGGCGCTCTGGCCGTGAGCCTGCCATAGCAGGCTGCCGTCGGCGCCGGAGTAGGCCGAGACGGTGCCGGCGTTGAGGCGGCCGAAGGGGTCGGCGTTGGGCGCGGCCACCGCCAGATCGGGCACGCCGTCGGCGTTCAGGTCGCCGGCGCCGGTGACGGTCCAGCCGAGGTTGTCGCTGGTCGCGCCGCCGTAGAAGGCGTAGAGCTGGGCGCCCGTGGCGCCGGACCAGACGAAGGCGGCGCCGTTGTTGGTCATGCCCTGGAAGACGCTGCTGTAGCCGCTATAGCCGGTGATGACGTCGGGGGTGCCGTCGCCGTCGACGTCGCCGGCGTCGGCCACGGCGAAGCCGTAGTCGAATTGCTGCAGGAGCTGGGGGCCGGAGCTGCCGCCCTGGGCAGCGGCGGCGGAGCAGAGGCTCGAGGAGAGGAGGAGCGCGAGGAGGTGGTGGCGATTCATCGAAAGCGATCGGAGATTCGGGATGGAGAGGACGACTCCCTTGCCAACGAGACCGGGAGCCGGAATAGACGGAGGAATTGACCACGGACGGCCGCTGCCGGCGGCAGAGCGGCTTGCCGTTAAGATCCTCATTCGGGCCGGTCAGGCCAGCTCCCCTCCTCCCCTCTCCTGCGTTCCCTCCTCGCAGCCACCGTGCTCCTCCTCCCCTCCCTCCTCCTCGCCCTCCCGGCCCAACTCCCGGAAGCCACCCTCACGGTCGACAGCGCGAGCTTCTACTCCAGCTATGGCGAAACCGTCGCCGTGACCGGGGACTGGGTCTTCGTCGGCGCCCCGGACGACCAGCTCAATGGCTCGAACTACGTCGGCTCGGTCTACGCCTTCCGCAAGACCCCTACCGGCTGGGTAGAGCACCAGCGGCTCACGGCCTCGAACGGCTCGCTCTTCTTCACTTTCGGCCACGCCCTGGCCGCCGACGGCGATCGCGTCGTCATCGGTGCGCCCGACACCCTCGGCGGCGGCAATGGCGGCGCCTACGTGTTCCGCTTCGACGGCCACGACTGGGTCGAGGAACAGATCCTGTCCCAGACGACCGGCTGGAGCGGCGACTGGTTCGGCTGGTCGGTCGACATCCAAGGCGACCGGATCCTGGTCGGCTCGATGTGGTCACGGCAACCGGGCCTGAACTGGGGTGGGCCGAACCACGCTGGCGCGGCCTGGGTGTTCCATTTCGACGGAGCGAGCTGGCAGCTCGAGCAGGAGCTCGGCGCCTCGGACATGGACGGCTACGACCTGTTCGGGACCTCGGTGTCCCTGGACGGCAGCACCCTGGTGGTCGGCGCCCGCGGTGAGGGAGACCCAGCCGGCGCCGGCGGCGCGATCGGTTTCATCGGCGCCGTCTACGTCTTCGACCTCGTGGCAGGCGTTTGGACGGAGACCCAGAAGCTCCGCGCCAGTAATTTCAGCGAGGACGCCTGGTTCGGCGAGGCGGTGGCGCTGGACGCCCCCTGGCTGTTGGTCGGCTCCCCGGGCAAGACCGGCGGCGGCATCTACGGCAAGGGCGCGGCCTACCTGTTCCACCGCCTGGCCGGGACCTTCAGCGAGACCGAGAAGATCGAGTTCTCGCGGACCTCGGTGTTCGGCCGAGACGTCGCCATGGACGGCGAACTCGCCGTGGTGACCAGCGGCGGGCAGGACTTCCTCGGCAACCTGGATGGCGCGATCCACCCGCTGCGCCGGGACGGCGCCGTCTGGGTCGCCGAGCCGGCGCTGAACCCAGGCGACCTCGGCCCCTGGGACCTCTTCGGGCAGGACGTCGACCTCGAGGGCAGCCGCATGGTGAGCTGCGGCTACCTCGAGTCGCTCCCGCCGAGCCTCAGCCCAGGTGCGGGCTACGTCTACGATCTGGCGCCGCGCTTCCACCTCATGGTGAGTCCCTTCCCGCTCGAACTGGCCGAGGACGCCAAGTTCGAGCTCCGCTTCGGCGCCGCCAACGCCCCCGCCTGGATGGCGTATTCGCTCCAGGGGCCAGGGAGCACCGCGGTGCCGCCGCTCGGGGTGGTGCTGGATCTGGCCAACCCCCAGCAGCTCGCTGCGCCGACGCAGACCGATGGCCAGGGCTACACCAAGTGGGAGATGCCCATCCCGCCGGCCGCCCTCGGCCTCACGGTCTGGTTCCAAGGCATGCAGTCCGGCCAGACCACCAACCCGTTCCGGACTGACATCCAGTAATTCGGGGTCAGACGTCTTTTTCCCGTGCCGACGCGGTGCGGGAGCTGACCACGGTCGGGTTCGGCCCGCTCGATCCGCTCCGGCCCGCTCAGGCTCCGTCCGCAGCGCCCTGCGCGGACCGCCGAACAATCAATGTCTGACCCCTAATAGAAGTCGACGCTTTGGCGGCACTTGCCGACCCAATAGACGTCGAGCATCACCAGGCCGCCGAGGCCGAAGAAGGCGACCAGGTAGGCGGGCAGCATGCTGCCGGGGCTGCCGAGGACCAGGACCGTGGCGGTGAGGGTGATGAGGGTCAGCCACAGCGGCAGCCGCAGCCACACCAGCACGTGCAGGCGCGCCTTCTCCGAGCCGTCGACGAGCGCCGGGACGGCGATGCGCTTGCCGAGGGCGTTGATCCCGGTGGTGACCGGCATCAGCTCGGTGATCATGGTGATCAGCGCCAACGCGTAGCCGACCCGCAGGTAGAGCGCGGCGCCGAAGCCGACCAGGCCGAGGGCGTGGTGCAGGATCAGGTCGGCGCGCGGCTTGATCCCGAAGCGGACCCGGCCGACCGCCATCCAGATGAAGTCGGAGATCAGGTGGCCGTAGATGCAGTAGACGCCGTAACGCATCCAGTCGCCGTCTTCATGGCGATAGAGGAAGGCCGACCGCCACTGCGGCAGGGCGTCGATCAGGGCCAGCACACCCAGCGTGGTGAGCACCGCGGCGGCGAGCCCGCGCGACAGCTTGAAGGCGCGCGCGTACACCGGCTCCACGTTCGCGATCGCGATCACGTGGAGCAGCGTGAAGAACGCCGTGAACCCCGCGAGGGGGAGCAGCTCACCGAGCATCCGCGCAGTTTACCCGGTTCCGGCTCGGGCGGACCTCCCGGCGAGCCCGAGCCTCCCCAAAGGGAAGTCGAAGAAAGCCCGGCAGGGAGACGCTAGAACCTGGGGCGTGTCCCCCCGCACGATCGCCCTGACCCGGGCCGTCAGCCGCTGCATCGACCGCTGCGAACTGACCCACCTCGAGCGCGCACCGATCGACCTGGAACGCGCCCGCGCGCAGCACGCCACCTACGAGGAGGCGCTGCGCGACCTCGGCTGCGAAGTGTTGCAGCTGCCCGAACTCCCCGAGCTGCCCGACGCCGTGTTCCTCGAGGACACGGCGGTGGTGCTGCCGGAGCTCGCCGTGCTCACGCGGCCCGGCGCGCCGTCCCGGCGGCCCGAGGTCGAGAGCACCGCCGAGGTGTTGGCCAACTGGCGGCCGCTGGCCGCGGTGCAGCCCCCCGGCCGGCTCGAAGGCGGCGACGTGCTGGTGGTCGGCCGGCGCATCTACGTCGGCCTGTCCTCGCGCACCAACGAGGACGGCGTGCGCCAGCTCAGCGAGGCGCTCCAGCCCTACGGCTACTCGGTCTGCGGCGTGGAGCTCGCCGATTGCCTGCACCTGAAGTCGGCCGCCTGCGCGGTCGCCGACCACACCGTGCTCGCCAACCCCGAGTGGATCGACCTCGCGGTCTTCGGCGACCTCGAGCGGATCGAGGTCGCGCCCGAGGAGCCCTTCGCCGCCAACGCCGTGCGCATCGGCGACGCCGTCATCCACCCGGCTGCCTTCCCGCTCACGCGCCAGCGGCTGCAGGTCCAAGGCATCTCGGTGCGGCCGGTCGAGGCCGACGAGCTCGCCAAGGCCGAAGGCGGGGTGAGCTGCTGCTCCCTGCTGCTCACCATGCCGGGATGACCCGGCTCAGGTGAAGACGCACCAGTACCAGTCACCCCACAGCGGCTGGGCCACGACCAGGTGGCCGCCGAACCAGTCCCGCGAGCGCTCCAGCTCGACCACCTCGCCGCTCGGGTCGTGGACGATGGCCTGCCAGTTGTCGAGCAGGCCCGCCCCCACCGGGAAGGCCACCCGCGCCGCCTCGCCCCGCGGCCGCTCGTAGCGCGGCCCGGGAGGGGCCTGGCCCTGTTCGCGGGTCTGCATCCAGGCCTCGTACTCGCCTTGATGCCGTAGCAACCAGGCGCGGGTCCCCAACTCGCGCTGCAGGCCGAACCAGCCGCTGCCGGGCCACCAGAGCAGGAGCAAGGCCACCACCGCGAGCGGCGCCGCCGCCCGGCCGCGGCTCCACCACAGCCCGACGCCGCCGAGGACCAGCGTCAGGTCGACGAGCGGCAGCAGGGGCAGGAAATGGAGAGCTTCGGCGGCGTCGTGATGGAAAGTGACGCGCGCCAGGACCAGCACCCCCCAGGAGAGGAGCGGCAACAGCGAGCGGGGCGGAGACGAGGGCATGGCGCGACCGAGGATTTGCAGCCTAGGCGCGCCGTGAGGGCCGCACCCGCCTAACCTGAAGCCGACATGGATCTCTCCCGACGGCAGCTCCTCGGCCGCACCGGCCTCGCCGGCGCCGGCCTGCTCCTTCCCCCTGGCCTCGGCCGCTGGCAAGCCGTCGAGCCCTCCCCCACGATCGCGGCGCAGGAACCCGGCCAGGACCCGGGCGCCGCGCCGGCGCCTTC
Organism: uncultured Planctomycetales bacterium; assembly: GCA_964643675.1. GTDB lineage: Bacteria > Planctomycetota > UBA1135 > UBA1135 > UBA1135 > J029. The sequence goes on along the minus strand of CAZXTO010000110.1, from coordinate 2,900 downwards.
ACCGCGAGTGGCCGCCTTCGAGCGCATGGGCTTCGGCATGTTCGTGCACTGGGGGCTCTACTCGCAGCTCGGTCAGGGCGAGTGGACCATGACCATGCACGGCATCGGCAAGGAGGAGTACGCCGGGCTGATGAAGGACTTCACCGCCGCCGACTTCAGCGGCCGCGAGCTGGCGCGGCTGGCCAGGCGCGCCGGCATGAAGTACGTCACCCACACCAGCCGGCACCACGAAGGCTTCAGCCTCTACGACACCCGCGGGCTGTCGAAGTGGGACGTCACCAACACGCCTTGCAAGCGCGACCTGATCGCCGACTTCACCGAGGGCTGCCGCGCCGAGGGCATCGTGCCGATGCTCTACTGCACCACCCTCGACTGGACTGATGAGCGCTTCCAGAGCGACTGGAAGGGCTATCTGCAGTACCTGCGCGAGTCGGTGAAGCTGCTGTGCACCGAGTATGGCCCGATCGGCGGCTTCTGGTTCGACGGCAACTGGAGCCGCAAGGACGCCGACTGGGAGGAGGACGCGCTCTACGGCCTGATCCGCGAGCACCAGCCCGAAGCGCTGATCATCAACAACACCGGCTTGGGCGCGGGCGGCGAGATCGGGCACCCGGAGATCGACAGCACCACCTTCGAGCGCGGCCGGCCCGAGCCGGTCGACCGCCGCGGGCATCCGAAGTGGGTCGCGGGGGAGATGTGCCACACGCTGAACTTTCACTGGGGCATCGCGGTGAAGGACTTCAACTACCTGTCGCCGGCGCACGTGATCGAGGAACTGTGCGGCTGCCGGCGCGCGGGCGCGAACCTGCTGATGAACGTCGGCCCGACCGCGACCGGCGCGGTGCCGCCCTACGAGACCGCGCTGCTGGAGCGGGTCGGGGACTGGATCCGGATGCACGGCGGCGACGAGGGGCCGATCTACCACGGGCTGCCGACGGGCATCCAGGGCGAGGGGCGCGACTTCGGCCTGCGCCTCGGCGATGAGGTCTACCTGTTCGTGCACGACCTGACCCGCACCGCCGACACGCGCGCGCACACTTCCTCGCGCGGCGCCGGGCCGCGCCCCTTCGCCGGACTAGAGGGCGACTGGAAGAGCGCGCGCTGGCTCGACAACGACGAGGAGCTGAAGCTCGAGCGCGCCGGCGACGGCCGACTCGTGCTGCACGCGACGAAGTACCCCTACGGCACCAACACCGTCGTGCGCGTGGCGCGGCTGAGGGCATGATCGCGCTCCTGCTGCCGCTCCTGTCCGCGACCCCGGCCGCCCCGCTGGCCCAGGAACCCGCGGCCGCACCCGCCGCCTCCTGGCGTGACGAGACCGCCGCCCAGCGCGACGCCCGCATGGCCTGGTGGAACGAGGCCCGCTTCGGCATGTTCATCCACTGGGGACCGGTGGCGCTGACCGGCCACGAGATCGGCTGGTCGCGCGGGAAGCAGACCTCGGCCGCCGAATATGACGCCCTGCCGGCCCGGTGGAACCCGAGCGCCTTCGACGCCGACGCCTGGGCCCAGCTCGCGGCCGACGCCGGCATGAAGTACCTGGTGATCACGACCAAGCACCACGACGGCTTCGCGCTGTGGGATTCGGCGGTCAGCGAATACGACCTCGCCGCGACACCTTGTGAACGCGATCTGCTGGCCGAGCTGGCAGCGGCCTGCGCCGAGCGGGGGGTCCGCTTCTGCACCTATTACTCGATCGCCGATTGGTACCACCCGGACTACACGCCGCAGAACCAAGGGCAGGGCGGATCGGGCTACGCGCTGCCGGAAGGCGCCGAGCCGGACATGGACCGCTACGTCGCCTTCATGGAGACGCAGCTCCGTGAGCTGGTCGACCGTTATGGCACCGCCCTGTTCTGGTTCGACGGCGAGTGGGAGGCGCCGTGGTCGATCGAGCGCGGCGAGGACCTGCGCGACTTCTTGTGGCAGCTCGACCCGGCGCTGCTGGTGAACAACCGGATCGGCAAGGGGCGCTCGATGGACGGCGGCCCGCTCGGCCCCGGCGACTACGACACGCCGGAGCAACGGCTCGGCGCCTTCCGCCCCGAGGAGCGCTGGGAGACCTGCATGACCATCGCCCGGCAGTGGGCGTGGAAGCCGGAGGACCCCGTGAAGAGCCTGCGCGAGTGCCTGCGCGGCCTGATCCGCTGCGCCGCCGGGGACGGCAACTTCCTGTTCAACGTCGGGCCGATGGCCGACGGCGCGGTCGAGCCGGAGCAGGCGGCGCGGCTGCGCGAGATGGGCGACTGGCTGCGGGAGAACGGCGACACCATCTACGGCACCCGCGGCGGCCCGTGGGAGTGCGGAGAATGGGGCGGGGCGACCTGGCGCGACGATCGGGTGTGGCTGCACCTGTTCGATCCGGCGGCGCCCGTGCTGCTGCCGGCGTTCGGGCAGCGCATCCTGTCCGCCGAGCTGCGCGGCGGCGGCGAGCTCGATTGGAGCCAGGACGAGGCCGGCCGGCTGCGGTTGGTCGTGCCCGAGGTGGCGCGCTCCCCCATCGACACCATCGTCGAGCTGCGGCTGGACGGACCGCTGCAGGCCCTGGCCGAGCCCGGCGGCCCGCTGTCGGCGCTGGAGGCCGACCCGCGCTTCGGCGAGTGGATCTCGCGGGAGGCCAGCTTCTTCCCCAGCAGCACCTCCTCGTGGGATCGACCCGAGCGACACGCGGAGCTGTTGGCGCCATCGCCCAGCAACCCCGAGTTCGTCTTCCACACCGACCTCGAGGAGTCGCCGTGGGTCGTGATCGACCTCGGCGCGGAGTTCCGGCTCGGCGGAGTCGACATCGAAGGCCGACCCGGCTGGGCTCAGCGGATGGAAGGGCTGAGCTTGTCGCTCTCCCAGGACGGCGCCCGCTGGCGCCCGTCCTGGACCGCGCCGGAGCCCCGCGACCGCTGGCG
>CAZXTO010000109.1:0-9658 GCA_964643675.1 uncultured Planctomycetales bacterium | reverse complement strand
GTGTCGGGCGGGTCGACGTAGTCCGGCCGGCCGCCCTCCATGCCGTAGACCCCGTGCGGCTGAACCGGCGGGTTGAGCGGATCGAAGCCCTGGACCGCGTTCAGCGAGCTCCCGCGCAGCCCGTCCTCACCGCCGTAGACCGGAAGCAGCTCCGGCGCGTTGACCGGATCGCGCCAGACCCCGTCGGGCCAGTACGGGTGCCGGTTGGGCTTGTGGTCGCTGTTGCGGTTGTCGGCGCCATTGGGGCGCTGGTCGTTGCGCCAGCCGTCCCACACCACGGCCTCGTTGGCGGTCAAGGCGAAGGTGCCGCCGGCGCCGCCCCCGACCAGCAGGTGCGGCGGCGAGTTCTGCAGCCCGCCGATGTTCTGCTGCTGCTGAATGCCGCCCTCGCCGCCTTCGCCGCCGATGCCGGTCAGCCCGAAGGGGCCGTCGCCGGAGTCGCCCCGCGGGGTGATCGAATCGGGGATGCGCGAGGCGATGCCGCCGTTGCCGCCGCCGCAGGCGCCGGCCACCGGCCCCACCGGGAACTGTGGCGAATTGAGGCTGGTCGGCCAGTGCGAGTCGAAGCCGCCGACGTCGATCGCGCCCTCGATCAGCGCCTCGCCCTGGACCAGGATCACCAGCGGGTTGAGGCCGCGCGCGCGCAGGGTCACCCCGGCCGGCACGTGCAGGTCGTCGACCCGCAGCACGCCGTTCTGGATCAGGAAGCTGCGGCCGTCGCGACCGTTGATGATGACCGTGCCGTTGGTCTCGATCTCGGTGTCGACGCCGAGCAGCAGGTCGTCGTCGGGGGACACGGCGGAGGCGAAGTCGAAGCTGGCGTGGAGCTGGCCGTTCTCGATGAGCGCCGGCGGGAAGGCCAGGGCGGCCTCGGGATCGAGGCGGGAGGAGTCGAGGAAGTCCTCGCGGAACTCGTCGACCGCCTCCTCGTCGTCCTGGAAGCCGAGCAGGGCGGCGCCGTAGACCTCGGACAGCAAGGGCGTGAGGTGCGGAGCGGAGACCCAGTCGGTGGCGTTGGTCTGCCCGGCGATGTCGCGGAAGGAGTTGCGCACCTCCACCCGAAGCGGCCGGTCGACCGGGAGCAGGCCCGAGAAGTGGAAGCGCAGCTCCGCGCCGTCGGTGCCGCAGTTCTGGGCCAATCGCCAGTGCCCGGGGAGCTCCTCGCTGAACTGGGGCGGGTCGCCCGAGCTGCCGGTCTCCAACGCGTAGCGGACCGTGATGTGGCTGCGGTCGAGGTTGGCGGCGCGGCCGTCCACCGATTGGTCGAAGCGGACCGTCAGGTAGGGCTCCGGATCGGTGTAGAGGTTCAGACCGCGCGGCCAGTCGATGCCCGTGACCTTCGGCGGCGCCGGCCCCTCATCGAGGAACAGCACCTCGTTGGGCGAGATCGGGGTCCGCATGCGGCGGGTGGCGCCGAGGGCGAGGGAGTGGCCGCCGGTGTCCCGCAGCACGGTGCTGCCGAAGGCGCCGGCCGCCGGCACCGAGACCTGGTACTGGTGGCCGCCCGGGAGGAAGGCGCCGTTGTCGAACAGCTCGCTGGTCGGACAGCTGGGGCGGAACAGGAGCGAGCGACCGCCGCTGCCGGCCTCGATCTCGAAGGCGCCGGTGACCGGGCGGCCGAGGACCCCGGCCGAGACCCCCTCGATGCGGATCGAGGCGAAGCCGATCGAGGCCGGGTCGATGGGGTGGTTGAATTCGAGTCGGATCGTCCGGTTCAGCTCCCAGACGCCGTCCTGGGGCACGTTGATGCCGGTGAGCTGGAATTCCCCCGCAGTGAGCGCTTTCGAACGGTCGAGGGCGCCGCCGCTGCCGAAGCAGGCCGGGAGCAGGAGAGTGGCGAGGGCCGGGAGGGCCAGGAAGCGAGCGGGACGAGGCATCTCCAGGGAAGATGTGCAAGTGGCGTGCCTGGGGATCTGGCCCCCTTGAGTGGTCCTCCCGGAAGCTGGCCCCCTTGGGTGTCCCTGGCCAAGGGCGGAAGCCCGAGATCCTCGCAGGGATTTCGGTCGAGGCCAGCTTCCGGCCTCGTCGGGGACTGAATTTCCGCCGCAATTCCCTTATTGAAAGGGGTTTAGCCAATCACCAGGACCACTCGAGGGGGCCAGCTTCCTCACCAGGTGAAGGGCAACTTCAAGTACCCCAAGCGCGGCCGCGGCGACCCCGGCCCCACCCCCTGCCCCAGCGCATCGATCTCGAAGGTCACCCGATACCGCACCAACCGCAGCCCCTTCAGCACCCCCAGGTCCGCCGTCCACTGGTTCGGCCCCGGCACCACCGCCCCCGGATCCGACGGGTCGTCGGTGCCCTGGAACTCGATCGAGACCCCGGCCGAGGCCGGCAGCGAGTCCTTCACCCCGAGCGCGTCCAGCCGGAAGAACTTCGGCCGCAGCCCCCAGTCCTGACCGGGCTCGGTGGCCATGGTCATGGCGCCGTCCGCCGGCAGGGTGGCGAGCTGGAGTTCGTCGGCAGCCGGGTCGTAGCTGGCGGAGACGATCTCGAAGGTGCCGGTCGGCCGGTTGAGGCTGGGCACCAGGTCGTAGCCGACCAGGGCTTCGGGTGCGCGCAGCAGGGCCTCGTGACCGGCGAAGACGGCGGCGGCCCCGGACACCCGCACCTGTTCGGCGCCGAACACCGCCGCGCTCAGCGGCGCCTGCAGCAGATCGGGCAGGGCCTCGACCTTGCCGCCGCTGGTGCGCACCGCGCCGTCGGCGTCGATGCCGTCGAAGCGCAGGGCGGGGTCGGCGAAGTCGGGGAAGGGGCCGTCGCCGAGGGCGGGCTCCCGCAGGCCGGCCAGGCCGGTGTCGATCCAGACGCTCTGGGCCTGCGAACTCGAGCTGAACAGTGGCACCAGCACGTAGGGCTGCGGCCGCGAGAAGTGGCGCAGCACCTCCTCGATCCGGTCGGGGTCGGCCGGCCGCCCAGCCGGATCCGCGTGATGGATGTAGTCGCGGATGCCCGGCTCCGCGGCGGCAGGCCACAGGATGTCGACCCCCGGGTCGGGCACGTGGATCTGGATCACGCCGTTGCCGCCGGCCCCGCCGCGACCGATCATCAGGTCGCCGTTGCCGTCCTGGACGTTGGTGTTCTCGACCCGGGTGGCGTAGGAGGCGGCCCAGCCGCGTCGGCCGCCGATCGCGGTGAAGGAGTCGGCGAAGTCGAGGTCCTCGACCTCGGCGGCGGTGGCGGCGCTGCCGACGTCGACCTGGCTCAGGTCCAGGAGGGTGGCCGAGTGCAGGACGAGGTGACCGCCGCTGCCGCCCCCAGAGCCGGACAGCTGGTGGTCGGCGGAGACGGTGGACTCGCCGCCGTGGCCGATGCCGCCGTTGCCGCGCACGATCGCCTCGGGTCCCATCACGATCGGGCCGATCGCCAGCAGCTGGAGCTGGCCGCCGCCGCCGCCGCCGGGCGCGCCCTTGCGATAGTAGCCGTGGGTGCCGGCCGCCGGCGGCCAGGTGTCCGTCGGCAGCGAGTCGACCACGCTCAGCAGACGGCCGGTGATGGGATCGGTCTTGCGCGCGACCTGGAAGGAGTCGCCGCTGGCGCCGCCGCCCGAACCGGCCCACGGCACCAGCAGCTCGCCGAAGGTGGCGCTGCCGTCGTCATTGATGCGCAGGCCCCAGAAGTCGTCGCCGGTGTCGCCGTCGTTGCTGAACACCGAGAGGCCGGGACCGCCCGGGTCGGGCCCCTCGGTCGGGTGGCCGAAGTCGAAGGGCGGGTCGATCGCCTTCCAGGCCGGGTCGAAGTCCTGCGGGTCGTCAGCCGGGACCACGTAGTCGGTGGTGCCGTCCTCCATGCCGTACATGCCGTGCGCCGTCGCCGGAGGGTTGCGCGGGTCGAGGCCGTCGATGGCCAGGTAGCTGGTGCCGCGCATGCCGGCCTCGCCGCCGTAGATCGGCAGCAGGCTGTCGCGGAAGGCCGGCCCCCGGTGCACGCCGTCGGGCCAGTAGTGGTGCCGCGCCCACACGTGATCCGGTCCGCGGGTGTCGCTGGCCCGCGGCCGCTGGTGGTCGGCCCAGCCGTCCCAGATGATGGACTCGTTGGCGGTCAGGGCGAAGGTGCCGCCGCCGCCGCCGGCCGCGATCAGGTTCTGCGGGCCCATCGTTCCTTGCAGCTGGTTCATGCCTCCCTCGCCGCCCACGCCGCCGGAGTCGGCCAAGGCGAAGGCCGACTGGCCGGAGTCGCCGCGCGGGGTCAGGTCGTGCGGAATGCGCGAGGACATGCCGCCCTGGCCGCCGCCGCAGGCGCCGAGCACCGGTCCCTCGGGGAACTGGGGCGAGTTGAGGCTGGTCGGCCAGTAGGAGTCGAAGCCGCTGACGTCGAGGATGCCGTCGATGGTCGCCTGGCCCTGGATATAGATCACCAGCGGGTTGGGGCCGCTGCCGCGCAGGGTCACCCCGGCGCCGAGGTGGAAGTCGTCGACCCGCAGCACGCCGTTGTTGACCAGGAACAGGCGCCCGGTGGAGCTGAACAGGAACACCTGGCCGGAGGTGAAGATCTCGGCGTCCTGCAGCAGGCTGAGGTCGGCGTCCTCCGGGATGCCCGAGGTGAACTCGAAGGTGGCCTCGAGGCCGCCGTCGCGGACCGCGGCGGCCGGCACCCGCAGCGCGGCGGCAGGATCCAGGCCGCTGGAATCGAGGAAGCCGTCGCGGTACTCGTCGATCGACTCCTGGTCATCGCTCCAACCGAGCAGGGCGCCGCCGTAGGTCTCGCTGAGCAGCGGCGTGAGGTGCGGGGTGGACGCCCAGTCGGTGGCGTTGGACTGGCCGGCGATGTCGCGGAAGGTGTTGCGCATCTCCACCCGCAGCAGCCGGTCCGGCGGCAGCAGGCCGGACAGCTCGAAGCGCACCGCGGCCCCGGTTCCGGCGCAGTTCTCCTCCAGCACCACCCGGCCGGGGAGCAGCTCGCTGTATCCAGGCACGCCGCCGGACGAGGCCGGCTGATCGGAGTAGCGCACCTGCAGACGGTCCAGGTTGAGGTTCGAGCTGCGGCCGTCGATCGGCTGGTCGAAGCGGATCCGCAGCGCCGGTTCGGGCGCGGTGTAGAGGTTCAGACCCTGCGGCCACTCGATCCCGACCACCCGCGGCGGGTGCGGCTGCGGGTCATGGAACAGGTTCTGCCCGGTGCCCGGGGTGAGGAAGTCGCGGCTCATCCCGCGCGCCAGGGAGTGGCCGCCGCGGTCGCGCAGTGCCGAGCTGCCGTAGGCGCCGCCGGCCGGCACGCTGACCCGGTAGCCGTGGCCGCCGGGCAGCAGGCCGCCGTCGTCGAGTTCCTCGCTGGTCGGACAGCTGGGCTGGAAGACGATGATGCGCCCGCCGGAACCCGGCTCGAGCGCGAAGCCTCCCGTCACCGGTCGGCCCATCGACCCGGCGCTGGTCCCCTCGATGCGGATCGACTGCAGCCCGATCGAGGCCGGATCGACCGGGTGGTTGAGCTCGATCCGGATCGGCCGGTTCAGCTCCCAGGTGCCGCCTTGGGGCACGTTGATCCCCAGCACCTGGAATTCCCCGGCGTTGGCGGCCGCGGCCGGCCCCAGCGCCCCCCCGCCGCCGCAAGACGCGACCACCGCCGCCGCGAGGGCGAGCCCGGTCGTGAGGAGGGGGAATCGGGGCATCGGGGAGGCCTGGGCCAGGAAGGAGGACCCGCGAGCCGCGCTTCCGGTGCTGGAATTTACCACCCAAGAGGCCCTCTCGGGCGGACCATTTCTCCAGTTGACGCAAACTGGCAAGCAAGGGTAGGATTCGATCATGGCCGATCCCCCGCCCGCCTTCGACATCGCCGATCTGGCGAAGGTGGCGGGCGTGAGCAGCCGCACGATCCGCTACTACGGCGAATTGGGCCTGATCCGCCCCGAGGGGCGCGGCCCCGGTGGCCGCCGGCGCTACGGCCCCGACGCCCTCGAGCGCCTCCGCTTCATCGCCCGGCTGAAGAGCCTGGGCCTGAGCCTGGGGGAGATCGGCGAGCTCAACCACGCCTTCGACCGCGGCGCCACCCCGCGCATGCTCGAGCACCTCGACGAGCTGCTCGGCCAGCGCCTCGAGGAGATCGCCGTCAAGATCGACGAGCTCGACAAGCTCGCCACCGACCTCCGCTCCTACCGCCAGCACACCCGCAGCAAGCAAGCCCGCTCCGCCTGAGATGAGCCGCTCCGCCAGCCCCTCCCCCGCCGCCACCGAGACGGTCCACGCCGACTCCCGCCTGCGCTTCGTCACCGCCGCCTCGCTGTTCGACGGCCACGACGCCGCCATCAACATCATGCGGCGGATCCTGCAAAAGCAGGGCGCCGAGGTCATCCACCTGGGCCACAACCGCTCGGTCGAGGAGATCGTCGAGGCCGCGATCGAGGAGGACGCCGACGGCATCGCCGTCAGCTCCTACCAGGGCGGACACCTCGAGTACTTCCACTTCATGGTGGAGCTGCTCCGTGAGCGTGGCGCCGGCCACATCAAGGTCTTCGGCGGCGGCGGCGGCACGATCACCGACGAGGAGACCGCGCAGCTGCACGAGTGGGGAGTGGAGCGGGTGTATTCGGTCGAGGACGGCCGCCTGATGGGGCTGGACGGCATGATCGCCGACATGCTGAAGCGCGCCGCGGCGACGCCGCCGAGCCCGCTCGGAGCCTTGCCGGACGGCCTGGCGGCGCGGCAGCCGCTGGCGGTCGCCCGCACCCTGTCCGAGATCGAGGACCGGCACGGCGCCGAGCAGGAGCTGGCCCCGCTGCGCGAGGCAATCGAGGCCCGGCTCACGACGGGCGCCCCGCCCGTGCTCGGCATCACCGGCACCGGCGGCGCCGGCAAGTCCTCCCTCACCGATGAGGTGGTCCGCCGCCTGCTCGACCAGTTCCCCGACCGCAGCGTCGCCATCCTCTCGGTCGATCCCAGCCGCCGTCGCACCGGCGGCGCCCTGCTGGGCGACCGCATCCGCATGAACGCGGCCAAGGGGCCGCGGGTCTACATGCGCTCGATGGCCACGCGCCGCGCCCACCTCGCCACCGGCGGGGCGGTCAAGGACTCGCTGCGCGCGTTGCAATCGGCCGGCTACGACCTGGTCATCCTGGAGACCGCCGGCATCGGCCAGAGCGACTCCGAGGTGGTCGACCTGTGCGACCTCTCGCTCTACGTGATGACCCCCGAGTTCGGCGCCCCCTCGCAATTGGAGAAGATCGACATGCTCGACTTCGCCGACTGCGTGGCGATCAACAAGGCCGACAAGCGCGGCGCCGAGGACGCGCTGCGCGACGTGCGCAAGACCGTGCAGCGCAACCACGGCTGGTTCGAGCAGCCGCTCGACCAGATGCCGGTGTTCCTGAGCGCCGCCAACCGCTTCGCCGACGACGGCGTCGACCGCCTCTTCGCCTGGCTGATGGCCGAGCTCGGCCGCCGCACCGAGCGCGACTGGACCCCCGAACCGCCGCCCGAGCGGGTCTCCGACGTCCCCACCGTGGTGCCGCCGGAGCGCAACCGCTACCTGGCCGAGATCGCCCAGGCGGTGCGGGGCTACAAGAAGGGCGGCGAGCGCCAGTCCGAGCTGGCCGCGCGCGCCGACGGCTTGGCGCGGGCGCTGCGCGAGCTCGGCGACGAGCCGCCGGCGATGGCCGCCGACTACCCGCCGGAGGCCCTCACCGATCCGGACGCCGACCCCACCGTGCTGCTGCTGCGCCAGCGTTACCACGAGGTCCTGGCGGACCTCGACCCCGCCCTGCGGAGCCAGCTGCAGGCCTGGGAGAGCACCCGCGCCGCCTACGCCGAGGACGAGTTCGCCTACCAGGTGCGCGGCAAGGAGGTCCGCGTCCCGGCCACCCACACCACCCTCTCGGGCACCAAGGTGCCGAAGGTGGTGCTGCCCGCCAGCAAGGATTGGGGCGAGCTGGCGCGCTGGCTGAACCTGGAGAACGTGCCCGGCGCGTTCCCCTTCACCGCCGGGGTCTTCCCCTTCAAGCGCACCGCCGAGGACCCGACCCGGATGTTCGCCGGCGAGGGCACCTCCGAGCGCACCAACCGCCGCTTCCACTTCGTCTCCAAGGGCCAGCCGGCGGTGCGGCTGTCGACCGCCTTCGACTCGGTCACCCTGTACGGCGAGGACCCGGACGAGCGGCCCGACATCTACGGCAAGGTCGGCAACTCCGGCGTCTCGGTGTGCAGCCTGGACGACGCCAAGCGGCTCTACTCGGGCTTCGACCTCAGCTCGCCCAAGACCTCGGTGTCGATGACCATCAACGGTCCGGCGCCGATGATGCTGGCCTTCTTCCTCAACACCGCGATCGACCAGGCGGTCGAGCAGCGGCTGAAGGAGACCGGGCGCTGGGAGCAGGCGCAGGAGCGGATCCGCGAGCTGTGCGGCGGCCGGCCGCCGGTCTACCGCGGCGAGCTCCCGGAAGGCCACGACGGCGGCGGGCTGGGGCTGCTCGGCGTCAGCGGCGACAAGCTGCTGCCGGCCGAGGAGTACGCCGAGGTCTCGGCCGCGGTGCTGCAGCAGGTCCGCGGCACCATCCAGGCCGACATCCTCAAGGAGGACCAGGCCCAGAACACCTGCATCTTCAGCACCGAGTTCGCGCTGAAGATGATGGGCGACATTCAGCAATGGTTCATCGACGAGGGGGTGCGCAATTTCTATTCGGTGTCCATCTCCGGCTACCACATCGCCGAGGCCGGCGCGAACCCGATCAGCCAGCTGGCCTTCACCCTGGCCAACGGCTTCACCTACGTCGAGTACTACCGCGCCCGCGGCATGGACGTCGACGCCTTCGCGCCCAACCTGAGCTTCTTCTTCAGCAACGGGGTCGACGCCGAGTACTCGGTGATCGGGCGCGTGGCGCGGCGCATCTGGGCGGTGGCGATGCGCGACCTGTTCGGCGCCGGCGAGCGCTCGCAGAAGCTCAAGTACCACATCCAGACCAGCGGCCGCTCCCTGCACGCGCAGGAGATCCAGTTCAACGACATCCGGACCACGCTGCAGGCGCTGTACGCGATCAACGACAACTGCCAGAGCCTGCACACCAACGCCTACGACGAGGCCATCACCACCCCCACCGAGGAGTCGGTACGCCGCGCGCTGGCGATCCAGATGATCATCAACCGCGAGCTGGGGCTGGCGAAGAACGAGAACCCGCTGCAGGGCGCCTTCATCATCGATCTCCTGACCGAGCTGGTCGAGGAAGCGGTGCTGCGCGAGTTCGAGAGCCTGGCGGAGCGCGGCGGCGTGCTCGGCGCGATGGAGACCATGTACCAGCGCGGCAAGATCCAGGACGAGAGCCTCTACTACGAGACCCTCAAGCACTCGGGCGAGCTGCCGGTGGTCGGCGTGAACACCTTCCTGAACCCCGAGGCCGAGGAGGGCAAGGTGGCCGAGACCGAGCTGATCCGTTCCTCGGAGACCGAGAAGCAGGACCAGGTCGAGCAGGTCCGGCGCATGAAGGAGCTGCACCGCGAGGAGGCCGACGCCGCGCTCGAGGAGCTGCGACGCACCGCGCTCGCCAGCGGCAACATCTTCGGCGCCCTGATGAAGGCGGCGCGCTGCTGCACCCTCGGCCAGATGAGCCAGGCGCTCTACGAGGTCGGCGGGCAGTACCGCCGCAACATGTAGCGGCGCCGCGCCAGGCGCCCGACCGCCGGAGGCCGTGTCCGCCCGCGGGCGCGGCTAGTCCGCCAGCAAGGCGTCCAGGCGC
>CAZXTO010000108.1:5681-9687 GCA_964643675.1 uncultured Planctomycetales bacterium | reverse complement strand
TGCTCGCCGCGGCTGAGCCGGCGGAGGCCCGGCCCGCGCCTGGCGAGACCTCCGCGCGGGTGCGGGCGGCGCGCCAGGCCTTGCTGGCGCGGGCGCTCGAGCTCGCCCCGCGCTACCGCCGCCTGATCGCCAACCTGCCCTTCCCCGGCCTCAGCTTCGCGCGCAGCTCGGCGGTGTTGATGCAGCTCTTCACCGACCGCTTCTACAGCGGCTGCGCCGAGCGCATGGGGCTGCGACCGTGGCGCAAGCCGGTCGGCGGCATCCGCCTGATCTGGCGCGCCTTCCCCGCCTTCCTGTCGCGGCGCGGGGCCGCCCGCACCCTGGAGGCGATCGAGCGGGACCTGGTGAATGCGGCGGCCGCGGTCTAGCGCGGCCGCCGCGGGGAGGCGCGGGCGCGCCGCGCCTAGCCGTCGGAGTCTTCGAGGACCGGCTCCTCGATGACCTCCTCCACCACCTCCTCGGCGGCCACATCGGCGCGGGCGGCCCAGTCCTTCAGCAGCTGCGCCTCGCGCTCGGGCGTGATGCCGGCGCGCCACGGCCGCTTCTCGTCGCGCTCTTCCAGCGCCCACTTCAGGGTGTCGCGAATGGTGTCGCCGGTCGGGCGGTGGCTGAGCCCGGCCTTGCGCGCCTTCTCCCAGCTCGAGACCTCGAAGGGCGGCTCCATCGGCACCCAGATCGGGATGCTGTCGGGTCCGGCCCAGGGGTTGACCTGCTGCTCGGCCAGGAATTCGTTGCTGACCCAGGTGAAGTTGCACTCGGCGCCGAGCACCACCTTGCAGCCGAACAGCAGCTCGGCCATGTTCAGGCCGCCTTCGGGGCCGATGGCGTTGAAGGGCCCGAAGATCTGCTGCTCCATGCAGTGCACGGTCCATTCGGCCAGGTCGCGGGCATCGATGAAGCGCACCGGCATGTCCCAGTGGCCGGGGGCGAGGATCTCGCCGCCGCGGTGGACGCGCAGCGGCCACCAGGTGAAGCGGTCGCTGTTGTCGCCGGGGCCGACGATCAGGCCGGGGCGGATGTTCAGCGTGCGGCCGGGCCAGTGCTTCTCGGCCGCCTGCTCGCACAGCACCTTGAGGCCGCCGTAGGTGAGGCCGGTGATCTCCTCGGTGGTCGGGTCCTCCAGGGTGGCCAGCTCGGACTCCTCGGTGTTGGCCCCCATCCAGTCCGGGTAGACCGACATGGTCGAGATGAAGACGTAGGCGCCGACCCGGTCCTTGACGACCTCGGCGAGCATGTCGACGACCCGCGGGTAGTAGCCGCTGGTGTCGACCACGAAGTCCCACTGGCGGTCGCCTTCGAGGGCGGACAGGTCCTTGCCGCGGTCGCCCTTGAGCTTCTCGAGCTCGGGGAACAGGTGGGTGTTGGTGCGGCCGCGGTTGAACAGCGTCACCTCGTGGCCGCGGGCCTGCAGCGCGCGCACGGTGTGCGGGCCGAGGAAGCCGGTGCCGCCCATGAACAGGACCTTCAGCTTCTTCTTGGCCGGTCGGATCGGCCGCCCGACGGCGGCGCTGGCGGCGACGGGCGTGAGGCCGGCGGCGGCAACGGCGGCGGCGGTCTGGGTCAGGAACTCTCGGCGGGTCTTGCTCACGAGGGGGCTCCGGGGATGCGGGGCGCCGCTTCAGCGGCGGGGCAGGCTCTCCCCTACGATGCTGCCGCGCGGGCGCGGGAGCTTTCCTATCGGGAGGCCCCACCCAGCGTAAGAACCTACTCATGTCCGGCGGCGCGGATCCCCCCAGCTTCCTCGGCCGGCTGCTCTCGGTCCGCCGCGAGGAGCTGCGCCCGGCCCTGTGGGCGGCGCTGTTCCACTTCTTCCTGTTGGCGGCCTACTACATCCTGCGGCCGCTGCGGGACGAGATCGGCTCCCAGCACCGCGAGCACGTCGCGCTGGCCTGGACCCTGGTCGCGGTCGCCTGCCTGGCGCTGGTGCCGCTCTACTCCTGGGCCGGCTCGCGCTGGCCGCGGCGACGCTTCCTGCCGCTGGTCTATCGCTTCTTCGGCCTGGTCGTCCTCGCCTTCTACCTGGCCCTGCGGACGCTCTCGGAAGAGGGCGACGTCCTGCTCGAGATGGCCTTCTACGTCTGGGTGAGCGTCTTCGTGATGTTCGCCGCGACGGTCTTCTGGGGCTTCATGGCGGACCTGTTCCGCCCCGACCAGAGCCGGCGCATGTTCGGCCTGCTGGCGCTCGGCGGTTCGCTCGGCGGGGTCTGCGGCCCGCTGCTGATCCAGGCGCTCGAAGGACCGGTCGGTCCGGCCAACCTGCTGCTGGTGGCGGTCCTCCTGCTCGAGGCGGCGATCTTCTGCCAGCGCCGCACCGAGCGCGCCGCCTCCTCCCTGGGCGAGCCGCCGCCGGAGACCGAAGAACCCCTCGAGGGCAACGCCTGGAGCGGCATCGCCACCGTGCTCGGCTCCTCCTACCTGCGGCGCTACTCCGGCTACCTGCTGGCCTTCGTCTTCGGCTCCGGCTTCCTCTACTTCTTCCAGCTCGACCTGGCCCGCGAGGCCTTCCCCGACCGCGGCGACCGACGCCAGTTCTTCGCCCGCGTCGACTTCTGGGTCAACCTCTCGACCCTGCTGATCCAGTTCCTGATCACCGGCCGGATCATCCGCCGGATCGGCGTCGGCTGGACCCTCAGCCTGGTGCCGCTGCTGACCCTGGTCGGCTTCCTCGGCCTGGCCTGGAGCCCGCTGATCGGCAGCTTCGTGGCCTTCTACCTGCTGCGGCGCACGGCCAACTTCGCGCTCTCCCGACCGGCGCGCGAAACCCTGTTCACGGTCGTGCCGCGCGAGCAGAAGTACAAGTCGAAGGCCTTCTTGGACACCTTCGTCTACCGCGGCTGCGACGTCGCCACCGGCTGGGCCTACCAGGGCCTGGCCTCGCTGGGGCTGAACCTGTCCCAGCTCAGCTTCGCCGCGGCGCCGGTCGCCGTCGGCGGGGTCTTCCTGGCCCTCTCCCTCGGCCGCAGCCTGCGCGCGGCCGAGGCCCCGCCGCCGACGCCTGGCCCGAGTCCGCCTCCCGTACCCGAATCCCCTGACCCTTCTAAGATCTCGACCCCATGAAGGCCCATCTCCCCCTTCTCCCCACCGCCGCCGCCGGCCTGATCCTGCTCGGTGGCTGCGCTTCGATGCTCGAGGACCCGACCCCGGCCCCGGCCTGGGACCTCGCCGACATGGACCCGACGGTCGAACCCGGGGAGGACTTCTACCGCTTCGCCAACGGCGGCTGGCTCGACGCCAACCCGGTCCCGGCGGCCTACAGCTCCTACGGCGCGGGTCATGAGATCAACGAGCGCAACCAGGAGATCCTGCGCGCGGTGCTCGAGGACGCCGCCGCCGCCGAGCAGGCCTGGCCCGGCTCGGCCGATCAGCTCCTGGGCGACTTCTACGCCTCCGGCATGGACGAAGCCCGCATCGACGAGCAGGGCGCCAAGCCGCTGCACCCGCTGCTCGGCCGGATCGAGGCGGCGCAGGACCTCGAGGGCCTGCAGGGCGCGATCGCGGCGCTGCAGCGCCACGGCATCGGCGTGCCCTTCGGCTTCGGGGCCGAGGCCGACACCCGCGACAGCTCGCAGATGGTCGCCTACCTCGCCCTCGGCGGCCTCGGCCTGCCGGAGAAGGACTACTACCTGCGCGAGGACGAGGAGTCGGTCGCGCTGCGCGCGCAGTACCGCGGGCACGTCGCCCGCATGCTCGGGTTGCTCGGCGCCGAGGCCGCCGCCGCCGCCGAGCAGGCCGCGGCCATCCTGGCCCTGGAGACCCGGCTGGCCAGCAAGATGCTGGGCGCGGTCGAGATGCGCAACCCGGCGGTCTACGACGACGTCCGGCCGCTGGCCGAGGTCGACGCGATGCTGGGCGACTTCGACCTCGCCGGGCACTGCGAGGCGATCGGCCTCGCTCCGCCGGAGACCGTCCACCTGATCGGCGCCGCTTCCTTCGCCGAGCTGGGCGCCGCCCTGGCCGACACTCCGCTCGACACCTGGAAGCTGTACCTGCGCTGGCACCTGCTGCA
>CAZXTO010000108.1:0-5581 GCA_964643675.1 uncultured Planctomycetales bacterium | reverse complement strand
TGGCCGACACTCCGCTCGACACCTGGAAGCTGTACCTGCGCTGGCACCTGCTGCACGAGACCGCCTTCGCCCTGAGCGCCGACTTCGCCGACGAGAACTTCGCCTTCTACGGCACCGTGATGTCGGGCGCCGAGGAGATGAAGCCGCGCTGGAAGCGGGTGCTCGGCGCCGCCAACGACGCCCTCGGCGAGCTGGTCGGCCAGGCCTACGTCGAGCGCGCCTTCACGCCGCGGGCCAAGGAGCTGTGCCAGCAGATGGTCGCCGACCTGCAGTGGGCGATGGAGCAGCGCCTGGAGGCCAGCGACTGGATGAGCGAGGCCACCCGCGAGCAGGCGCTGGTCAAGCTGGCCGCCTTCGGCTCCAAGATCGGCTATCCGGACGAGTGGCGCAGCTACGACGGCTTGAAGATCGACCGCGGCTCCTACGTCGGCAACGTGCTGCGCGCGGGGGCCTTCGAGACCGCCTACGGCCTGGCCAAGATCGGCAAGCCGGTCAACGAGCACGAGTGGGGCATGAACCCGCAGGTAGTGAACGCCTACTACCACCCGATCCACAACGAGGTGGTGTTCCCGGCCGGCATCCTGCAGCCGCCCTTCTTCAGCGAGCACAACGACCCGGCGCTGAACTACGGCTCGATGGGCGCGATCATCGGCCACGAGCTGACCCACGGCTTCGATGACTCCGGGGCCCAGTTCGACGCCGAGGGCCTGCTGCGCAATTGGTGGCAGGCCGAGGACCTGGAAGAGTTCGGGCGGCGCGGCGCCGCCCTGGTCGAGCACTACGACGGCTACGAGGCGGTCGAGGGACTGCACGTCAACGGCGAGCTGACCCTGGGCGAGAACATCGCCGACCAGGGCGGGGTGCTGATCGCCTACGAGGCGCTGATGATGCGGCTCGGCGAGATGGGGCCCGGAGCGATGGAGCCGATCGACGGCTACACGCCGCAGCAGCGCTTCTTCCTCGCCTTCGCCCGCTCGTGGCGGCAGAACGCCCGCGACGAGTACCTGAAGATGCAGGTGCAGACCGATCCGCACTCGCCCAACCGCTTCCGGCTCTACGGCGTGATCTGCCAGCTGCCGCAGTTCGCCGAGGCCTGGGGTTTGGACTCCAGCTCGCCGATGGTGCTGGCGCCGGAGGAGCGGGACCTGGTCTGGTAGCCGCAGCATGCGCGACGCCTCCGCCCCCGCGCCGGCCGGCGGCCCTCCGCCGGAGGGCCGCCTGGTCTGGATGGACCTCGAGATGACCGGGCTCGACCCGGAGAAGGACCGCATCCTCGAGATCGCCACCCTGATCACCGACGACGAGCTGAACCTGGTCGCCGAAGGCCCGGACCTGGTCGTGCACCAACCCGACGATCTGCTCGACGGCATGGACGAGTGGAACACCGAGCACCACGGCTCCAGCGGGCTGACCGAGGCCTCGCGGCGTTCGACGATCAGCGAGCAGGAGGCCGAGCAGCGCACGCTCGAGTTCCTGCGCCAGCACGTGGCCGAGGGCGCCAGCCCGCTGTGCGGCAACACCGTGCACCAGGACAAGCGCTTCCTGGTGCGCCAGATGCCGCGCATCGACGCCTACCTGCACTACCGGATCCTCGACGTCAGCACCCTCAAGGAGCTGGCCAAGCGCTGGTACCCCGCCGAATACGAGGCCGCCCCCGACAAGCAGGGCGGCCACCGCGCCCTGGTGGACATCCAGGAGTCGATCGAGGAGCTGCGGTACTACCGGCGGGTGGTGATGAAGGCGGCTGGCGGCTGATCCGGTCACCGGTAGGGAGAGCCTGCGTATCCTGGCCCCATGCGCGTATTCCTCCCGATCGCCTTCGGCATCTGTGCTGCAGCGGTTGTTTGGTTGGGGTTCGCGCAACCTGAGTACCAGGATCAGAATGGGACCGAGCCGCAAACCAGCCTCGCCAGCGGTGGCGCCAGAACGCCGTCGCCAGCCCAGTCCGGTCTTCCCGCCCGCTCACTGACCTTCGACGAGCATTCGTCGAACGGGGAACCGGTTCCCGGTGCAGCACGGGAACTTCTTGCGAGCCCCCAACCGTTCCGCGTCAAGTCCTTCACCAGTTGGCCCTCTTCGACTGGAGCGACCAGCCTCATGATCAAGCTCGAGGCGACGCCGGGCTTCCTTCATCCTGGTGTGGAGCTGGTGATCCGTCCTCTTGCGGAAGTCAGCCTCGTCCGCACGGTCCCGGTGCCGGGGTCGGTCACGATCATCGAAGGCGGGACCGACGAAGTGGGTTTCCGATTCCCTGCCGACCTCTCGGCGCCCGACTTCCCGTCGCTGCCTCTTGAGGCCAATGACCTCGACCGGGCCCTCGCCGAGCTTCGTGTTGGAGAAACCAGCCATCCGATCAGAGTGAATGGTCTTCCCGTCACAACCGAGGATAGCCTCCCCATCACCGCCAGCTCATCCCACGAACTCGTCATCGAGTTCGGCCCTTGGAGCTGGCCTCAACTGCAACTTACTGACCGCAGCATTCCGCCCCACCGGTGTTACCTCAACCTTCAGTTCCGGCGCCTCGGAACCACAGGAAGAGACGATTGGCGAGGTCTCGAAGACAGCTCCTTCCATGTGGACTGGGGTGCCCATAGCAACGAGGCCCGCCCATTCGAACGAGAGGTCACCCTTCCCTTGCCCCTCTTGCCGAGGGGCCGATACGCCTTCTCGATGCCGTGCGCCTTGCCCGGCGTTGCCTATTCCTGGGAAGCGGAGTTGGAATCAGGCTTCCAGGTACTCGAGCCCCCGGTCCCCGACACCCTGATCGAGATCGAGAATCCCCAGAAGCTGGGGCAAGGCGATTGGGAGGGCTTTGGCATGGAGATCTTGGTCCTGCCGGAGGAACAGTTCCTGGATGAGTTGCGGAAGGGAATCCAACGTATCGCTTCGCCTCGGGACTTCATCCGTGGCGGAACGCATGCCTTCCTCCCAACTGGCCGCTACCGGGTTCTGGTCAGGCACACATCGAGCTACCGTTGGGCGACGGGTCAGTTCACTCTCCAAGAGGGCAAGCCTTACCGCCTATCCCCGCTCTGGCAGGAGTCCGGTGCAGCCACGATCCACTTCAGCAATTGGCGACGCATTGGCCGCTATGGCTGGATGCGGCTGCTTCACCTCGACAGTGGCTGGTTCACGGTTCGCCGGACTGTGGCCGTCGATCCAACGCGAGCCACCTTCTATGGCTTGCCTCCCGGTCGCTACCAAGCGGTTTGGGGGCCGAACGGCGAGCCGGAAGCGATCGGCTTCAGCGCGCCATTCACGGTCACGGCCAAGCGCACGACCGAGGTCAGCTTCTGGACCACACCCGATGGCGGCGGCGACCTCGAGGCCTTGAACTGACCGGATCCCCTACATCAGCGACAACACCGCCACGACCGGCTCGTGGTCGCTGGGGCAGCGGCCGTCGAAGCGCGGGCGCAGGATGTCGGCGGACTCGACCCGCCAGCCGGGGCTGAGGAGGAGGTGGTCGATCTTGGCGCCGGTGGTCTCGCCGCGGAAGGCGCTGAAGGTGCCGACCTCGGTGGCCTCGGGGTGGGCGACGCGGAAGCTGTCGAGGTAGCCGGCCTGACCGATCGCGGCCATCGGCGCCGAGCCCTCGCCGGCGTTGAAGTCGCCGAGGATCACCACCGGCGCGCGCCACTCGTTGTTGATCGCCGCCACCTGGCGCACGATCAACCGCGCGCTCTCGAGCCGCGCCAGCTCGCCGCGGTGGTCGAAGTGGGTGCCAACGACCAGGAAGCGGCTGCCGGGCGGGCCGTCACGGTCGCTCAGCACCGCCCACACCGCCATGCGCGGCAGCGCCGCGTCCCAGCCCTTCGAGGCCACGACCTCGGGCGTCGGCGACAGCCAGAACTCGCCCCAGTCCTCCACCGCCAGCCGCGATTCGTCGACCAGCAGGCCGCAGAACTCGTTCTCGGTCCCGCCCATCCGATGCTGGCCGATCTGGCGCATGCCCGGGAAGCGCTCCCGCAGCTCCGCCATCTGGAAGTCCAGCCCCTCCTGCACCCCGAGCACGTCCGGCGCGAAGTCGCCGATCACCTCCTTCACGAAGTCGCGCCGGTTCTCCCAGCGGTCGTCGCCGTCGTTGGCCGTGCCATAACGGATGTTGAAGGACATGAGGCGGAGGGTCTGGTCTTCCGCCGGCGGCTGCGGGTCCATCGTCGAAGCGCCCTGACAGCCGGGGAGGCCCAAGGCGGCCATCCAGGCGCAGAGGAGCAGGATCGAGGAGGACCAAGGCGCGCGGGTGCTCATGACAAGGGGTCATCCTAGGCTCCGCGCCCGATCAGGATCCCAGGCAGGCCCAGGAGCCGAGTTCCAATCCCCACCTCCGACCCTCGACGTCTCGTGCCAGTTTGGCACCAAATCCCGCCCGGCATCACCGATCTCCCAGGATCCGGCCGACTGACCGGGGCCTCGACCGGCCGCCGACCTCTACGGGCCGCCCAGAGGCACGCTCCGCCCCGAATTCCACCGAGACGGCAACCGCCGAGGGATGAAGAACCGAAGCGACTGACCGTCGACGGGGAAAATGGTGCCAGATTGGCACCAAACGTCGAGTGTGCCCAAGAGGGCCTCGATGACCGTGGAATGCGGTTGGAGGGGGGATGGACTGGCCGCCGAATCGCCGAGTCGCCCGGCCGCCCAGTCGCCCAGTCGCCGAGTCGCTCGGTCGCCCAGCCGATCAACCATGCAGCCCCTGCAGCTCGACCAGCCGCCAGTAGACGCCGCGCTGGCTCATCAGCGTGGCGTGGTCCCCCTCCTCGACCAGCTCGCCCTGGTGGAAGACGAGGATGCGGTCGACGTCGCGGACGGTGCTGAGGCGGTGGGCCACCGCCAGGCTGGTGCGGCCCTCCATGAGCTCGTGCACGGCCTGCTGCAGGACGTGCTCGGTGTGGCTGTCGACGTTGCTGGTGGCCTCGTCGAGCGCCAGCACCGGCGGGCCGGCGGCCAGCACGCGGGCGAAGCTCAGGAGCTGCTTCTCCCCCGCGCTGAGGTTCTTGCCGCGCTCGCGCACCGGCTCGCGGTAGCCGCGCGGGAAGCGGGCCACGAACTCGTCGAGGTGCAGGCGGTCGGCCGCCGCCTGCGCCTGCTGGTCGCCGATCTCGGGCTTGCCGAGGCGGATGTTCTCGAGGATCGTGCCCTCGAACAGGAACACGTCCTGCGGCACCAGCGCGATGCGCCGCCGCAGCTCGCGCAGCGGGTGCTCGCGCAGGTCGACGCCGTCGAGCAGGATGCGGCCGTGGGTCGGGTCGTAGAGCCGCGTCAGCAGCTTCAGCACCGTGGTCTTGCCGGCGCCGGTCGCCCCCACCAGCGCCACCCGCTCGCCGGGGGCGACGCGGAAGCTGACCTCCTTCAGCACCTGCTCCTCACCGTAGCCGAAGCGGACCCGGTCGAAGACGATCTCGCCGCGGGCGGGCGCGAGCGGCGGCGGCGCGGCCGGCTCGGGCAGCGCCTCGTCGACGTCGAGCAGGTCGAAGATGCGGCGGCTGGCGGTGGTGGCGTTCTGCAGCACCGTCCACTTCATGCTCAGGTCGTTGAGCGGGGCGAAGAAGCGCTGCATGTACTCGATGAAGGCGAACAG
>CAZXTO010000107.1:0-9840 GCA_964643675.1 uncultured Planctomycetales bacterium | reverse complement strand
GTGCCGGCGCCGGCCGGCGAGTCCGCCTGCGGCGCGCCGGCCAGGAGCTCGGGCAGGCCGTCGCCGTCGGAGTCGCCGCCGGGCGCGAGCGCCTCGCCGAGCGAGTGGTCCTGGGCGGTGTCGAGCCGCGCCAGCCGCAGCAGGTCGGCGCCGGAGTGCAGGTAGACCGAGCCGCGGCCGCAGGAGCCCGGGTCGGTGGTGTAGGGCGCGCCGACCGCCAGCTCAGCCACGCCGTCGCGGTCGAAGTCGCCGAGCTCGGCGACCACCGTGCCGAACCAGCCGCCGTCCTCTTCGCCGTCGAGCTGGTCGAGGTCGATGCCGGACAGGCCGTCGACCACGATCGCGGCGCCGGAGTCGGTCAGGCCGGCGGCGTCGGCCCAGGGCGCCCCGGCCAGCAGCTCGGCGACGCCGTCGCCGTTGCGGTCCGCGACCATCGCCACCGAGCGGCCGAACATGTCGCCGGTGCGGGTGATCTGGCGCAGCAGGGCGCCGTTCGCGCCGGAGTAGACCAGCAGGTTGCTGTCGCCGAACAGGGCCGGGGCGCCGAGCACGATGTCGGGCACGCCGTCGCCGCTGAGGTCGCGGCCGGCCGCGACCGAGGCCGCGAGTTCGGAGATCCAGCCGGTGGCGCCGGCGTCGTCGAGCTGGTGCAGCACCGCGCCGCTCGCTCCGGACCACACCGTGGCGCCGTTCCACGGCTCGGTGCCGAGGTAGTCCTCGACCCCGTCGCCGTTCAAATCACCGGCCGCCGCCACCGCGCCGCCCAGGCCGCCCGACCATCGGGTGCCGTCGTGCTGGCGCAGCAGCGCGCCGCTGGCGCCGGAGTAGAGGAAGACCGCGCCGGCGCCGTAATTGCTGCCGACGTTCAGCCACGGCGAGCCGACCAGGAAGTCGCGCACCCCGTCGCCGTTCTGGTCGCCGACCGAGGCCAGCGAATGGCCGAAGCGGTCGCTGGGGGCGATCGCCGGCTGCAGCACGTAGAGGCTGCCGCCGGTCGCCCCGGAGCGGGCGTAGACCCGGCCGTGGGCGTTGGTGCCCGAGCTGGAGTCCTCGGGGCTGCCGATCAGGAAGTCCTCGACCCCGTCGCCGTCGAGGTCGCCGGCCAGGGCGACCGCGGTGCCGAACATCGACCAGGAGTAAGGTCCGTCCTCGCGGTACGGGACGGACCACTCGCCGCCGGGCAGCTGGGCGGCCGGGGCGAACAGGAGCAGGGCGGAGAGCAGGGGCATGGTTCGATCCGGACGGGCCGGGGTCGGATCCATGCTAACCCGAGTATTCGTTCCGGAGCGCCGGGTCCTGGCTCAGGTACTCGACGAACTCCCACTCGATGCCGTCCGGATCGAACAGGTAGACCCGCTTGCGCCCCGGATGCGGCTCCGCCTTCATGTTCGGCTCGTAGCCGGCCGCGACCAGCCGGTCCCACACCGCGTCGGCGTCGTCCACCACCAGCCCGATGTGGTTCACGCCGACGTCGACGTAGGTCTCGGCCTGCAGCTCGGTCCGGCCGCGCGCCTGCTCCAGCGCCAGGTAGCTGCGCTCGTCGCCGTAGTGCAGCCAGCGGCGGTCGCTGAAGCCCTCGCCGCGCACGCGCCACTCCGGCACCGCGATCCTCAGGAACTCCAGAGTGCGGTCGAGCTCGGAGACGGTGAGGTTGGCGTGTTCGACGATGGCGGTCATGACTTGCGTTGCGGGATCAGGCTCATCGCCCGCTCGGCCAGGGCGGTGATCGTGAGCGAGGGGTTCACGCCGGGGTTGGCGGAGACGGCGGCGCCGTCGACGACGTACAGGCCGGGGTAGCCGTGGACCTGGTGGTCGGCTCCGATCACGCCGCGGTCGGGGCCCGCGCCCATGCCGGCGCCGCCGAGCACGTGGGCGGTCGAGGGGATGCCGAGCAGGGTCTCGGTGATCAGGCTGCCGACCACGCCGTCGACCTCCTCGGCGTAGAGCCGGGCCAGCTCGGTGGCCTCGGGGATGCTGGCGGTGGGGGCGGGGCCCTCGGCCAGCGCGCTGCGCAGGCCGCCGAAGCGGCCGCGCTTCAAGCGCAGGCTGCCCTCAAGGCTGCGCATGTAGAGCAGCACCGTCGTGTGGCGCGCCCAGTCGGGCATGGCGTAGGCGCGGGTCCAGCGCAGCGGATGGCGCAGCAGCAGTCCGGCCAGCTTGGTCAGGCGCGCGGCCGCGGTGCGTCCCGGCGCGTGCGGCGCCATCAGGAGGCGGAAGACGCCCGAACCCGACGGGAAGCGCACCGGCTCGATCGAGGAGTGGGGGTCGGTGTGCAGGATCGAGCCGATCGCCACCCCGGCGGAGAGGTCGAGGTCGCGGCGCCGGGTGCTGACGCCGATCAGGCTCTCGGAGTTGGTCCGCACCCGCTCACCGACCCGAGGAGACAGGGCCGGCAGGCCAGCGGGGTCGCGCTGCATCTTCAGCAGCAGCGGCACCGTGCCGAGCACGCCGCCGGCCAGCACCACGCGGTCCGCGGTCCAGCGGCGCCGGCCGGCCTCGACTGCGAATCCGCCGCCAGCGCGGGCGCGCACCGCCCGCACTTGGGTGTCGGCCTCGATCCGTGCCCCGAGCCCTTCGGCCAGGTGCAGGTAATTGCGGTCGAGGGTGTTCTTGGCGCCGACCCGGCAACCGACCATGCAGCCGCCGCAGTCGGTGCAGCCGGTGCGCGGCGGGCCGGCGCCGTCGAAGTAGGGGTCGGGCTGCTCCACGCCGGGCTCGCCGAAGTGGACCCCGACCCGGGTGCGGGAGAACTGCTCCTCCCGCCCGACCCGTCGCGCCAGCCGCTCCATCGCCTGGTCGGCCGGCGCCGGACGCGGCACCTCGGTGGCGCCCAGCATGCGGAGAGCGGTCCGGTAGTGCGGCTCCAGCTCGCGCTTCCAGTCGGCGAGCTCGCTCCAGTCGGGCGCGCGGAAGAAGGCCGGCGCCGGCTGCGGCAGGGTGTTGGCGTAGACCAGCGAACCGCCGCCGACCCCGACCCCGCTGAAGGCGGTCAGGTGGCGCAGGAAGCTGATCCGGAACGGCCCGCGGCAGCCGAGCTTCGGCGCCCACAGCCAGCGCCGCAGGTTCCAATTGCTGCGCGCGAAGTCCTCGGCGCCGAGCCGGCGGCCTTGCTCCAGCACCAGGACGCGGTAGCCCTTCTCGGCCAGCCGGAGCGCCGACACGCTGCCGCCGAATCCGGAGCCGACCACGATCCAGTCCCAGTGCTCCACCGTCATTCGCAGCATCCTAGCGAGGAAAAGCCCTCCACCAGCGGCCGGTTCGGACCGAGAAGGCCGGGAGCGGCCACGGAAGGGCTGCGGCTTGCCGGTCTCCCCGTAGTGGAATAGCCTGCGGACCCGTAGGCATCCCATCATGAAGATCCACCGACTCCTCCTTCCTCTCTGCTCCGCGGCGCTGCTCGTCGCGGTCGCTCCTGCCCAGCAGCAGCTCCCCGGCAAGGCCAAGCCGGTCGCCCCGCGCAGCCAGGCCCCGGTCCAGGAGGTCAAGACGGGCGACCAGGTGCGCTGGCTGGCGAACTGGTCCCTGCGCGACGTCGCCGCCAAGGCCGACGCCGAGCACTTCCGCTTCGCCTCCCTGTTCGCCTCCGAGAACGCGGCCCAGAACGCCAAGCAGAAGGCCGCCGACGCCAAGCGGCCGAAGCTGGTGGTCGTCACCTTCTGGTCCTGCAAGTGCCCGTGGCAGAACGCCTGGGACCCGGAGCTCAGCGCGATCGCCAAGGACTACGCCAGCAAGGGCGTGCGGGTGATCGGCATCGACAGCAACAAGGCCGAGGTTGCCGACCCGTCGATGATCCTGAAGTACCGCGAGAAGACCGGCCTCGGCTTCCCGGTGCTGCTCGACCCGGGCAACCAGCTCGCCGACCGCTTCGGCGCCAAGACCACCCCGCACATCTACCTGATCGACGCCAAGGGCAAGGTGCTCTACACCGGCGCGGTCGACAACGACGCCCGCCAGGA
This sequence comes from uncultured Planctomycetales bacterium, assembly GCA_964643675.1. Classification (GTDB taxonomy): domain Bacteria; phylum Planctomycetota; class UBA1135; order UBA1135; family UBA1135; genus J029. The sequence continues at coordinate 5,884 of CAZXTO010000107.1, read as the reverse complement.
GCTGAAGGAGGAGGACCGCCAGCTCTACCTGCGCGACGCCCTCGACGCCGCCCTGGCCGGCAAGGCCCCGCCGAAGGCCAGCACGCCGCCCAAGGGCTGCGGCATCAAGCGGGCCAAGCGGCAGAAGAGCGACACCCTGCCGGCGCGGGGTTGATGAGCATGCGCGGCGCGGCCCTGCTGATCGGCGTCGGGCTCCTGGCGGCCTGCCGGGAGCCGGCCGAGGCCGCCTCCGCGCCGATCGATTTCACGGTGGTGAGCGCGGCCGAGGCCCGGGCCGAGGTCGAGGCCCTCGCCGCCGAGGGTCCGCTCGTGCTCAACCTGTGGGCGACCTGGTGCCAGCCGTGCATGGAGGAGCTGCCGGCCTTCGCCGAGCTGGCCCGGGAGCGGCCGGACTGGCGCTTCCTCGGCCTGAGCTGCGACTGGACCGCGCCGTCGGCCGACCGCGAGATCGCCGAGGGGGTGGCGCGCGCCCGCGCGGCCTGGCGGGAACGGGAGCTGCCCTTCGGCTCGCTTTACCTGGACGAGGGCGACCTCGACCCGCTGATCGAGGCCTTCGGGCTCGAGACCGGGGTGCTTCCGCAGACCCTGCTCTACCGGCCAGGCGCGCCGGCCGAGGTCCACGAGGGCGCGCTCGACGCGGCCGAGCTGCGGGCCTGGCTGGGGCCGGCGGAGGACGGAGCATGAGCGAGCAGCAGAAGCCCTTCGCCGGTTATCGATGGGGCGTCTTCGTCCTGCTGTCGCTGATCGGCGGCCTCGGCCTGAGCCTGTGCGATCGGGTCCACATCGCTTACGAGGTGCTCCGGCAGAAGGACGAGTCGGTGTTCGGCCAGGCCTGGTGGGTGTTCCCCAGCTTCGTCCTGGTGTCGGCGGTCGCCCTGCTCGGCTTCCGCGCCATGCACGGCCCGCTCCACCGGCTGCGTGAGCCCTTCCGGCTCAAGCGGGCGCTGTGGGCGATGGCGGTGTTCCACGCCGTTTATGCCTGCACCGGCCCGCTGGCCGGCTACGACTGGCAGCTGGCCGCGGTGCTCGGCGCGCTCTGGCTGCTGCGCCTGGCCCTGCGGCCCGATCGGGCGGCCTTGCTCTATTCGCTGGTCCTGGGCCTGCTCGGCCCCTTGGCCGAGGCGCTCAATGCGGCGGCGGGCAACTTCGCCTATCTCGATCCGGACCTCGGCCTGGTGCCGAGCTGGCTGCCGGCCATCTACCTGCACGGCGGCCTGATGGTGGCCCAGCTCGACCCGGCGATGGACCGGCGCTGAGCGGCCGGTCCCTCAACCGCCGAGCTGCCACCAGGCCAGCGCCGCCAGCCAGGCCAGGCAGCCGAGGGTGGCCAGCAGCAGCTTGAGCCGGAAGGAGGTCTTCACGGTCTTGTGGCGGAAGGCGCGGGTGGCGAGCCAGGCGCCGGCGGCGCCGCCGAAGAAGGCCAGCCAGCAGAGGGCGGCCTCCGAGACCCGCCGGCCGCCGCGCACCGCGCGGCGCTTGTCCCAGCCGAAGGCGGCGAAGGCCGCCAGATTGACCGCAAGCAGAGCGGCGAGCAGGAGGTATCGAGGATCGCTGAGCATCGGGGAGGGGGGGAAACCCCTGATATCATGGCTGCTTCCCCTCCGTGAATCCTGCCCCAACCAACGCGATGCGGATTCCCTCGAAGCCTTCGTGGCTCCTCCCCCTGCTGCTCCCTGCTGCCCTCCTCGGAGGCTGCGGCGAACCCGAATCCCCTGAACAGGCCGCCGTCGACCTCCAGACCCAGAAGATGCTCGATTCCGAAGGGATCAGCCTGGGCTGGGGAGTCTCCGGCTATCTCAAGCCGCTCGGCACCAGCGCGATGGATCTGCGCTTCCCCGACGGCAGCAGCCGCGCCTTGTTCGAGGACCAGGTCACCTTCACCGGTCTGAGCGGGGAGGCGCCGGAGGTCACCGAGTACCCCTCCCAGGGGGTCACCGTGCGCAGCTGGCCGATCGCCGACGCGCCCCAGACCGTCGCCTTCGAGGACCTGCATCTGTACGAGGACTTCTTCGCCGAGGTGAAGTACCTGAAGAAGGCCAAGTTCAAGGTCTACCTGCCGGTGCCGACCTGGATCGAGTATCCGGACGCTCGCAAGCACGGCATGCTGTTCGCCGCCAAGGGCGTGATGAAGAACGGCAAGACCGCCTCGATCAGCGGCCTGGCGCACGTGTCGATGCGCCGTCACGGCGAGGGCACCGACTCGGTGTGGAAGGTCTACGAGTGGCACACCACCTTCCTCAAGACCCAGGAGGTCGAGGAGTACCTGTTCGAGGACGTGCTCGACGCGGCGCTCGCCGACGCCGGCCAGCTGGCCGCGGCGCGGCGCTCGATCCACGAGGAGAAGGTGCGCGAGTTCCTGAAGGACACCAAGGCCTACGACAAGCCGCACCCCTACTTCCGCCCCGAGTCCTTCGACCGTCACCCGGGCGTGTCGGTGGTCGACATCGACCGCGACGGCTTCGACGACTTCTTCGTCTCCGAGCGGTGGGGCAAGTGCATGCTGTTCCGCAACCAGGGCGACGGCAGCTTCGTCGACGTCGCGCCTGAGCTGGGCCTGGACCTGGACGGCGACGTGGCCTCGACCATGTTCGCCGACTTCGACAACGACGGCGACGACGACGCCTTCGTCGGCCGCACCCTCCAGCGCAGCCTGTACCTGGTCAACGAGGACGGGCGTTTCGTCGACCGCACCGCCGAGCTGGTCGAGGGCGATCTGCCCTACCTGAACTCCTCGGTCAGCGTGGCCGACATCGACAACGACGGCCTGCTCGACGTCTACCTGGCCTCCTACGCCGGCGACATGGCGCAGCGGGCGATGAACCTGATCCGCTACGACCGCAAGGACAAGTTCTGGAGCGACGCCCTGGCCAACTTCCTGCCCGAGGAGGACTGGGACGAGGTCGAGCGGCTGTTCCAGGAGTCGGCGCCGAACATGCGCTTCTACACCCACCGGCCCGGCCCGCCGAACCTGCTGCTGAAGAACACCGGCGGCCGCTTCGTGCCGGTCGAGTCGCCCGCCGCGGGGATCTTCCGCAACACCTACCAGGCCAGCTGGTCGGACTGGGACGGCGACGGCGACGTCGACCTGTACTGCGCCAATGACTTCGCGCCCAACAACATGTTCGTCAACGACGGCCAGGGCAACTTCAGCGAGGCGACCGCGGAGACCGGCACCGCCGACATCGGCTTCGGCATGGGTATCGCCTGGGGCGACTTCGACATGGACGGCGTGCAGGACCTGTACGTCGCCAACATGTTCTCGAAGGCCGGGCGCCGGGTGACCTCCTTCTTCGAGCAGGGGCGCGAGAACTACGACCCGAGCGCGATGAGCGGCAGCATCGACCCGGTGTTCCGCCAGATGGCCGAGGGCAACTCGCTGTTCCGCAACGCCGGCGGCAAGTTCAGCAAGGTCTCCGGCATGCCTCCCTACGAGCGCTGGGACCGCTCCGAGAACGGCACCATGCCGGTCGAGGAAGGCGGCTGGGCCTGGGGCGTGCAGTTCGCCGACTTCGACAACGACGGCTGTCTCGACCTGTACAGCCCCTGCGGCTACTACTCGGCGCCCAAGGAGGCCGCGGTCGCGGTCGACTTGTGAAGCTCCTTCTGGCGCACGGTCGTGCGCACCGACGACAACCTGAAGGTCAAGAAGGACAAGGAGCTCGAGCGCGTCGACGTCGAGGAGATCGCCCAGCGCAAGACCGACTTCATCGACCTCGGTGAGTCGATCCGCAAGCAGGTCGAGAGCGGCGCCTCCTTCTCCGGCGGCGAGAGCAACCACCTGTGGTTCAACCTCGGCGGCGAGGGCTTCATCGAGCAGTCCGGCGTGTCCGGCGCCAACCACAGCGGCGACAGCCGCTCGATGGCGGTGTTCGACTTCGACCGCGATGGCTACCAGGACTTCGCGATGGTCAACGCCAACGCGCCCTGGGTGCAGCTGTTCCGCAACCGCATCGGCGACCGTCCCGGGGCCGACGCCGGCTTCGTGGCGCTGCGCTTCGTCGGCGGCAAGAAGGGCGCCGAGGCCGGCGGCCAGTGGAGCAGCCGCGACGGCTACGGCGTCAAGGCGGTGGTCTCGGTCGGCGGCCAGCGGCTGCTGCGCGAGCTGCGCTGCGGCGAGGGCCTGGCGGCCCAGAACAGCCGCACCCTGATCGTGGGCATCGGCGAGGGCGTCCGCCGCGCCGACGGCCTCGAGGTGAGCTGGCCGGGCGGCGCCGAGCAGGCGCTGGACGACCTCGACTCGGGCTCCCTGGTGACCGTCTACGAGAACCCGGCCGACTCTCCGACCGGCGAGGCCTTCGTGGTCAGCGAGTACGCGCCGGCGCGCCGCGCGGCGGTGGCCGAGGCCGGCCACGCCAATCACGAGGAGCACGGTCCGGCGCTCGAGTTCACCGGCGAGACCGGCCGAGACGCCGAGCTGCGGCTTTACGTCACTACCTTCACCACCTGCTCGGCCTGCAAGAAGCGCTTCCCGCGCCTCGAGGCCCTGAAGCAGGCCTTCGGCGACCGCGTCGGGCTCTACGGCGTGCCGGTGAACCCGAGCGAGACGGCCGCCGACTGGGCCGCCTACAACCAGAAGTACCAGCCCGCCTACGAGGTCCTGACCGGGCTCGACGCCGACCAGGTCGAGCAGGTGCTGGACCAGCTGGTCTTCGAGCTGAAGGTCGGCTGCGGCGAGGCCGCCTGCGAGTGCGACCCGCCCTGCCACCAGGCCAAGGCCGACGGCTCCGGCGGGGTGGGCATCCCCTCGACCGTGATCACCGACGGCGAGGGCAAGGTCATCAAGGGCGTGCCCGGCGTGCCCTCCGTCTCCGAAGTGCGTCAGATCCTGGCGAACAACAGCCACTAGCCCCCAACCGCCAGCCACCACCATGACCACCGGGATTCCCGTCGGAATGGCGAGCATCGCCCACCACCTGCCGGAGTGGGAGATCGACAACGAGTACTTCACGAACTTCGTGGAGACCTCGGACGCCTGGATCCAGCAGCGGACCGGCATCCAGACCCGCCGTTGGCTGAGGCCGGAGGAGAAGCCCTCCGACATGTTCGTCGAGGCCGGCCGCAAGGCGATCGAGCGCGCCGGTCTGCTGCCGGAGGACATCGACCTGATCGTGGTCGGCTCGGTGTCGGGGGACTACACCGCGCCGTCGCTGGCCTGCGTGCTGCAGGACCGGCTCGGCCTGCGGCAGGTGGGCGCCTTCGACGTGGCGGCGGCCTGCTCGGGCTTCCTCTACGCCCTCTCCACCGGCACCAGCTTCGTCGCCTCCGGCAAGTACAAGAACGTGCTGGTGATGGGCGGCGAGGCGATGTCGCGCATGATCAACAAGTACGACCGCACCACGGTGGTGCTGTTCGGCGATGGCTGCGGCGCGGCGGTGCTGCAGCCGCACGAGGTCTGCCAGCAGGGCCTGATCGAGGACTTCGTGCTCGGCGCCGACGGCAGCGGCGCGCACTACATCCTGCGGCCGCGCGGCGGCGGCACGGAGCCGATCACGCCCGAGATCCTGGCGGAGGGCGGCCACTTCATCACCATGAAGGGGCGCGAGGTCTACCGCTTCGCGTACTCGCAGATGCTGGGCATGCTGGCCTGGGCGATGGAGGGCAAGGACGTCGACGATCTCGGCTGGATGATCCCGCACCAGATGAACCGCCGCATCCTCGACAACGCGATCGAGAGCCTCGGCATCCCGCCGGAGCGCGTGCTGCACAACATCGAGCAGTACGGCAACACCTCCGCCGGCTCGGTCCCGATCCTGTTCTCCGAAGCCTGGGAGCAGGGCAAGCTCGAGAAGGACAAGTTCCTCGTCCTCGCCGCCTTCGGCGCCGGCCTCACCTGGGCCGGGGCGAGGATCCTCTGGTGATTTCGGGGTCAGACATCGATTAATTC
>CAZXTO010000106.1:0-9937 GCA_964643675.1 uncultured Planctomycetales bacterium | reverse complement strand
CCTGGGCGGGTAGACCGCCAGCCACGAGGAGCAGGAGGAGGAGGGGACGAAGCACTCCCCTCAAGGATAAAGGACGATCGCGGCTGCTGCCGGACTCAGTCCGTCGGTTCAGGCCGGCGGCACCCAGCGCATCCGGCCGATGCGATGGCGCCAGAATTCGGCGAACCAGATGTCATTCGTCACGGAATCGATCGCAATTCCGGCGGCGCTGGGGGCCTCGTCGCCGTACGCGGCCAGCGAGGGCAGGCGCACGATGGCCGCGCCGTCGGCGGTGACGAAGCCGAGCGAGACGGTGGAGTCGAGCTGGTCGCGGCCGGTGTGCTGGGTGAACCACAGCCGCCCCTCGCCGTCGAAGGCGATCGAGTGCATCTGGTGGTGCTTGCGGTCGAAGTCGGGCACCACGATCTCGTCGATGCAGGGGTTGCGGTCCTGCGCGTTCAGGCTCAGGCAGGCCGGGTCGCCGAGGCGGCTCATCTGGAAGCGGCCGACGGTGCTGTCGAAGAACTCGCAGAAGACGATGTCGCCGGCCGGGCTGAGCAGGATCTGCCACGGCCCCGAACCCACCACCCACACCGGGTCGGCGGTGCTGATCGCCGGCGGCAGCGGGTACTCCTCGATCAAGCCGGTGGCCGGCTCGAGGCGGCCGATGGCGTTGCCCCAGTAGGCCGTGTACCAGATGTCGCCGCTCGGGTGCACCAGCAGGTGGGCCGGCTGGGCGGTCGGGTTGGGCAGCTCGAAGACCTGCCAGCAATCGGTGGTCGGCGCGCCCGGCGCGCACACCTGGTGGTTGAGGTTCTGGTTGAAGGCGAAGTGGTTGCTCCACGGCACCTGCTCGGGGTCGAAGCTGGCGATCTTGGCGCCGGAGCTGAGGCCGCCGTTGGCCAGCCACATGCGACCGCGGGGCTCGTCCCAGGCCAGGCCGATGACCTCGTTCCAGTCGCCGGGCACGTTGTAGACCCGGTAGCGGCTGCCGGCCGGCGCCGCCGGGTCGTAGCAGACGACGCGGCTGTGGTTGGGGTGCGCGCCCGAGTACAGGTAGCCGCCGCCCTGGCTGAACCAGACCCGCCCGCGCGGGTCGACCAGGATGTCCTCGCCGAGCGTGCTCATCTGGGTGCGCTTGTCGGCGAAGATGGTCGAGGCGAAGGGGCCGGGCGCGACCGGCTTCGGGATCGGCAAGCCGACCACGGCGCCGACCGCCGGGTCGAGCATCTGGAACTCGAGGTGGAACTCCTGGTTCACCCACACCCGGTGGTCCGGCCCGACCGCGACCGCCAACGGCGAGGCGTTGGTGCCCGGGGTCGGCGGGATGTCGTACCAGGTGTATTCGAAGACGTCGACCCGCAGCCAGTTGGTGATGCCGTGTGGCGTGTGCAGCCGCAGCTGGCCGCTGCGGGCGTCCTCCGGCAGCTCGAGGCGCAGCAGATCGTCGCGCCACTCGAGCACCCGCGGGTCGTCCGAAGGCAGGGTGAAGTGGGAGCTGCCGCTGCGGAGCTCGAGGTGGTGGCCCGGTCCGGCCGAACCGAAGCCGCTGCCGCCCAGCTCGAGCGGGGCGCCGGCCAGGCCGGCCGCCTCCGGCAGCTCGAAGGCAGGCGCTTGGGCGAGCAGGGCGAGGAGGAAGGGGATCACGGCTGGATCGGCACTTCGAAGGTGAAGGCGGCGACGCCGTCCGCGTTCCGGATCCACGGGCCGCCGCCGGATTGACCGATGGAGGCGACCTCGGTGGCGGCGGTCGGACCGCTCAGTTGCAGCAGGACGCGGCCGGGCGTGGCGGTGGCGGCGACCACCGTCTCGGGCACCCCGCCGCGCAGGCGCAGGCGGCTCTCGATGCCCGGGTCGAGGACCAGGGTCTGGCCCGGGTCACGGTAGAGCAGCTCGATCTCGTCGCGCGCGGCGCTGGTGAAGCGGGCTTCGAGCAGGTTCGGCGGCGCCGCCCGCCGCGGCAGCGGATAGCCGTAGAGCCGCTTCGCCATGGCCGCCGCGGTCCAGTCGCCGATCTGGCGGTAGCCGGCGTACCAGAAGTGGCAGCCGTCGTGCTCGTCGATCCCCGCGGTGGGGAGGGTGGTGACCCGCGGCAGGAAGTCCGGCAGCTGCCGCTGCAGCTCGCGGATGTCCATGTCGGGCACCAGGCAGCCCTTGCGGATCTGGTACAAGAAGACGTGTTCGATCGCGGGGTAGTCCTGCAGCCAATCGGCGCGCAGGCCGCGGAAGCTGTCGAAGTAGCTGTACGGGTCGGTGGATCCGTTCGACTCGCCCTGGTGCCACAGCATCGCGCGCACGTCCTGGTCGAGACCGGCGCGACGGGCGCGGTAGAGCAGGCGGCCGTAGATCGTGCTCAGGTTCTCGGGGTCGGCGTCATCGCGCTGGTGGGCGCCGATCAGGGTGCCGCCGACGGCGCCGTTGATCAGCGCGATCGGCATCTGGTACTCATCGACCAGCAGGCGGGCGGCGCGCAGGCCCCAGGCGCCGACGGTGCCGCTCTGGTTCTGGCCCTCACCGTCGGCGGTGTACCACTCGAGATCGGAGCCGGCCGCGAGCGCGTTGATCGACGCGGTGCCGAAGGAGCGGACCCAGCGCGACATGTCCTGGTTGGCCAGGTTCTCTCCGTGGTAGTCGGAGGCAACGGCGTTCGACTGGCCGTTGATCAGGTAGGCGTCGCCGCAGGCCACGAAGTCGGTGGTGGACACGCTCTGCATGCCGCCGAAGCCCTCGAGCAGCAGCTCGAAGGAGTAGTCGTGCAGGCCGGCGGCGAGCACCGGCGCGAAGGCGAAGGGCGCGGCGCCGCCGGTGCCGTAGTGCAGGTCGGCGGCGTGGGTGGAATAGGACAGCCCGTCCTGCTGCACCACGAGGTGCACCCGGCTGTAGCCGGCTGCGGTCACCTCGCCGGCGACGGTCGCCAGGGCGGAGTTCGTCGCCAGGTCGCGCGGGTAGAGCTGGCCGGTCTGCGGGCCCTGCTGGAGGCTGATCTGGGCGGTCAGCGGCGCCGCCAGCAACGGGAGGAGAAGGAGGAGGAGGGGGAGGCGGTTCACGGCTGGATCGGGAGCTGGAAGCTGAGCAGACCGACGCCGAGCGAATTCGTGACCCAGGCGCCGTCGCCGGCGTGGCCGACGTAGGCGACGTGGCTGGCGGCGGTCGGGCCGTCGAGCTGGAGCAGCAGGTCGGGGCCGTCGACCGTGACCGCGAGCACCTGCTCCGGCGCATTGAGCTGGAACCAGCGGTAGCTCAGCGTGTCGACGCTGAGCAGCTGGGCCGGGTCGCGGCCGACCAGGCGGATCTGGTCGCGCGCCGGCGAGCCGAAGCGGGCGGTCCACAGGTTGGGCGGATCGGCCTCGCTCGACGTCGGCTCCAGGTGGAGGTCGCGCGCCACCAGCCGGCTGATGCGGTTGCCGAGCTCGTGGTAACCCTCGTAATGGAAGTGGCAGCCGTCGTGGCCCGGGGCGGCGGTGGTCGACATGATGGAGACCTCGGGGAACCAGTCGGCGATCTGGCGCTGGGCCTCGCGGATCTCGGTGCCGTTGGTGCCGCAGCCCTCGCGGATCTGGAACAGGTAGATCCGCTCCAGTCCTGGGTAGTCCTCGAGCCAGTCGCGCCGCAGCATCTGGAACCAACTGAAGTAGAGGCTGCCGGCGGTGTTGGTGTTGGTCTCGCCCTGGTACCAGATCAGCGCGCGCGCGCGTTCGGCCAGGCCGGAGGCCTGGGCCCGGTGCAGCAGGCGCCCGTAGATCGTGTTCCGGTTCGCGGGGTCCTGATCGTCGCGCAGGTGCCACTGGATCGGGGTCGCGCCGACCGCGCCGTTGAGCAGGGCGACCGGGACCTGGTACTGGTCGACCAGCAGCCGAGCCATGCGCAGGCCCCAGGCGCCGACCGTACCGGGGCCGTTGGCGGTCTCGCCGTCGGCCAGGTACCAGTTGCGGTCTTGCAGCGCGGCATTGGCCGAGACCTTGGCGCTGCCGTAGCTGCGGATCCAGGTGCTCTGTTGGTGGTTGGCCAAGCCTTGACCGTGGTAATCGGAGGCGACCGCGTTCGACTGGCCCTGGATCAGGTAGGCGTCGCCGCACAGCACGTCGCCGACCCCGCCCTGGAGGTGGGTGGCGAGGCCGTCCCCCAGGAAGACGCGGAAGCGGTAGCGGTGCAGCCCCGCATCGATCTCGGGTTCGAATTGGAAGTCGGCGACGCCGTTGACGTAGACCAGGTTCGTGGTCTCGATCTTGTAGACGGTGCCGGACTGCATCACCAGCAGGCTGGCGGTCTGGTAACCCGGCTCGTCGACGAAGCCGGCGATGCGGACCGCGGCGGTGTTAGTGACCAGGTCGCGCGGGTAGAGCTGGCCTTCGCGCGGTCCTTCGGTGAACTGCGCCTGGGCCCAGGCGGAGCCTGCGGCCGCGATCAGGAACAGGGGGATGAGGAGGCGCAGCATGCCTCCGAATTGTAGATCAAAAACCGCCGCCCAGCGGCGGCCGCGCGGCCCTCGGCTGGCTCCGACGGCCCTAGCGGAGGAGGGCGCTCACCCGTCGTCGCAGCTCCGGCAGCACTTCGTCCTCGAACCACGGATTCCGCTTCATCCAGCGGTTGTTGCGCGGGCTCGGGTGGGGCAAGGGAATTCTCCCGGGGCCGAACTCGCGCCAGCTCTGGACGGTCTCGGTCAGGTTGCGCCGCTCCCCGGGGAGGTGCCAGGCCATCGCGTATCGGCCGATGATCAGGGTCAGTTCGAGCGCCGGCAGCCGATCCAGCAGCGAAGTCCGCCAGGCCTCGGCGCACTCGGGGCGCGGCGGCAGGTCACCGGAGGCTCCGGTGCCGGGGTAGCAGAATCCCATCGGCAGGATGGCGACCTGGGAGGGGTCGGAGAAGACCTCGCGCGACACTCCCATCCAGTCCCGCAGGCGGTCGCCGCTGGGGTCGTCGAAAGGCACGCCCGACTCGTGCACCCGCCGCCCCGGCGCCTGGCCGGCGATCAACACCCGCGCGCCGCGGGCCGCCTGCAGCACCGGACGGACGCCATCCGCGAGCTGGTCCTCGCAGATCCGGCAGTCGCGGATCTCCTGCAGCAGGTCCGGCAAGCTCAGGGCGGGCATGGCGGCGTCAATCCTGGGCAGCGGTCGCGGGGCGGTAGCCGTTGGCGAGCGCGCCGTAGGTGGCGACGCAGAAGGGGACCAGGTAGGTGAGCGGGATCTTGAACCAGCTGGTCGCCCAGGGGAAGGCGCCGGAGAGCAGCGCCCCGCCCTGGTTCAGGAAGACGAGGATCGTGCCGACGACGAGCGCGACCTTGGTGGACCGCCGCACGAGACGGCGGTCCACCAGGCTGCATCGCAGGCACTTCAGCCGCTGCCCGGCGGCGCTGCGCAGGGCGTAGAAGCCGCCGCGGCGCGGTCGGCGACACGCCGGGCAGGCGGCATCAGGCATGGTAGAAGCGCTCGCTGACGATCTTGCCGTCGCGCCAGGTGTCGACGACGCACTGCTCCATGTGGACCTCGGTGCCGTCCTTCAGGGTGAAGTCCATCACCGCCTCGTAGAAGGTGGTGTCCTCGCCGTAGCCGACCTTGGACACGTGGTAGCCGCCGAAGGAGGCCACGTCTTCGAGCAGCTTGCGCTCGGCTTCGATGCAGAAGGCCTTGCCGCGCTTCGGCTCGTCGTTGGCCTCCTGGAGGGTCACGTCGTCGTCCAGGAACTTCTCCATGGCTTCGAGGAACTTGCCTTCGGCGAGCAAGCCATGGAGCTCGGCGAGGGCGGTCTTGAGTTCGTCCGTGGTCATCGTGGTCTGGGTCTGCATGTCGTGCTCGGGTTGGGTGGTTCGGGGCAGTCGCGGATGGCGCCGTTCCCCTCATCGGGGGCCGGCCGAATAGGAGCCGACGGCGGATCGCTTCGCCGGCTGTGGAATGGCATTCGGCCGCCGTGCCACTTCGTGACAGGTCTGGTTGCGAGCGGTCGCGTCGGCGGCAGCTGGGGGCCTAGAATCCGGCGTGGCCGACGGACCGACCCTGCTGGTGGACACCTCCTTCCTGGGGGACGTCCTGTGCGCCGAGCCCCTGGTCCGCGTGGCGGCGGCCCGCTGGCCGGACGGCCCGGTCGATTTCCTGGCCGGTCCAGGTGGCGCCCAGATGCTCGAGGGCCACCCCGAGTTGCGCGAGGTCCTGGTCTTCGACAAGCGCGGGGGCGACCGCGGTCTGGGCGGCCTGCTGCGGACCGCGGCCCGGCTGCGCCAGCGCGGCTACGGCCGTGCGGTCTGCTCGCACCGCTCCTGGCGCACCGCGGCCCTGCTGCGGCTGGCCCGGATCCCTGACCGGACCGGCTTCGACAACGCCTCCGCGGCTTGGCTCTATTCGCGCAAAGTCAAATATAAAAAGGACTTGCATGAGATCGAGCGGAACCTGGAGCTGCTCGGAGGTGGGCCCTGGGAGCGCCCGCGCATGCACCCCACGCCGGCCGAGCGCGAGCGCGCCACCGCCCTCCGCCCGTCCGCCCCCTTCGTGGCCGTAGCCCCCGGCTCGATCTGGGCCACCAAGCGCTGGCCGGCCGAGCACTTCGCCGCCGTGGTGCAGGCCCTGGTGGAGGAGGACGGCCTGGCGGTGGTCCTGCTCGGCGGTCCGGACGACGCCGCCCTCTGCGCCGGCATCGTCGCCGCCGCCACGCCCACCGCCGCCGCCTCCGTCACCGACCTCAGCGGTCGCACCAGCCTGCGCGAGAGCTACGCCGTGCTGGAGGGGGCCTCGGCCCTGCTCAGCAACGATTCGGCGCCGATGCACCTGGGCGTCGCGGCCGGAATCCCGGTGGTGGCGGTCTACTGCAGCACCGTCCCGGGATTCGGCTTCGCCCCGCGCGGCCCGCGCGACGTGGCGCTCGAGGTCTCGGACCTGGCCTGCCGGCCGTGCGGCATCCACGGCCACCCGGAATGTCCGGAAAAGCACTTCCGCTGCGGTCTCGATCTCGCGACCGACCGGGTCCTGGCAGCAATCCGAGAGCGCATCAGGACTTAGCGAGAACGGGCCGGTTCCTCTCCCGGGTTTTCCACAGCTTCTCCGCCAACCGTCCACAAGCCCTTGTGGTGGTGGCCAAACAGGCCACCAAAGAAAGGGTTTTGTCAACCTTGTTCTGGCCTCGAACCCTGGCTATCGTCGGTGCCGTTCGACCGGTCATCCGCAGTTTGCGGATCTCCCCGGCCGGTGATCCCCCCGATCGTTTTTGACCCTGAATTCCCCTGCATGGGAGGTCGTTGGATGGAGCCCCAAGGCGAAGTGAGCAAGGCAGTCCGCCGCCGTCACAACCAGAAGAAGCAAGAGAACCCGTTGGGTGTCGCGGAAACGCACCCGATGCCCGCCGACCTCCCCGAGCCGAAGCTCACCGAGAACGCCGTCAAGGTCCTCCAGAATCGCTACCTGAAGAAGGACAAGGTGACTGGCGAGGTCGTCGAAGACCCCCAGACCATGTTCTGGCGGGTGGCCGCGGCGGTCGCCGCCCCCGAGTTCGAGAAGTCCGAGGAGCTCGGCCTGCGCTGGGCGCGCCGCTACTACGAGCTGATGGCGAACAACGTGTTCGTCCCGAACTCGCCCACCCTGATGAACGCCGGCCGCGAGATGGGCATGCTGTCGGCCTGCTTCGTGCTCCCCGTCGAGGACTCGATCGAGTCCATCTTCACGACTTTGAAGCATGTTGCATTGATCCAGAAGGCCGGCGGCGGCACCGGCTTCAGCTTCAGCCGGCTGCGCCCCGACGGCGACATCGTCAGCACCTCGGGCGGCATGACCAGCGGCCCGCTGTCCTTCATCGACGCCTACTCGGCCGGCACCGACGCCATCCAGCAGGGCGCCTTCCGCCGGGGGGCCAACATGGGGGTCTTGCGCTGCGACCACCCCGACGTGGTCGAGTTCGTCTGCGCCAAGGACGACCTCAGCCGCTGGACCAACTACAACGTCTCGGTCGCGGTCACCAACGAGTGGATGCAGTCGGTGGTCGACAAGCCGGACGAGCGCATGGTCGCGGTCAACCCGCGTGACGGTCGCAAGGCCTGGCTGAAGAAGTCCGACAGCGCGCGCCGCAGCTCGGAGGCCGACTACGAGGCCTTCGCTGCCGGCGAGACCGCCGACGGCGACGAGTACTGGACCTACGGCGAGGTCATGGACCGCATGGTCAACTTCGCCTGGAAGAACGGCGAGCCCGGCATGCTGTTCCTCGACCGCGCCAACGAGGACAACTACCTGCCGAACCTCGGCGAGTTGGAGTCCACCAATCCTTGCGGCGAGCAGTGGTTGCTGCCCTACAGCTCCTGCAACCTCGGTTCGATCAACCTCGGTCGCTTCCACAAGGCCGACGCGCCCGAGGCCGCGCCGTGGGAAGAGCGGGTCGACTGGGAAGCCTTCGACGACGTGGTGCACGACACCGTGCGCTTCCTCGACGACGTGGTCTCGATCAACCGCTTCCCGATCGACGAGATCCGCGACCAGGCCAACGCCGAGCGCCGCATCGGCCTGGGCGTGATGGGCTACGCCGACCTGCTCTACAAGCTGGGCGTGCGCTACGGCTCCGAGAAGAGCTACGAGGTCGGCCGCGTGATCGGCAAGCGGCTCAAGGACCAGGCGATCGTCGCCTCCGAGCAGCTCGTGGCCGAGGACGGCCGCGAGCCCTTCGGCGCCTGGGAAGGCTCGCAGCCCCAGGTCGACGGCAAGGCGCCGCGCCGCAACTCGCACCTGACCACGGTGGCCCCGACCGGCACGATCTCGATCATCGCCGGCTGCTCCGGCGGCATCGAGCCGCTGTTCTCGCTCGCCTTCCAGCGCCAGGTCATGAAGGACGTGGACGGCAAGCCGGTGGTCATGAAGGAGGTCAACCCGGCCTTCCGCAAGGCGATGGAGAAGGCCAGCATCGGCCCGGCCAAGATCGAGGAGGTCGTCGACCTGGCCCTGGCCGAGGGCACGATCGAGCACAGCGACCTGCCCGAGGAGCTGAAGAAGGTCTTCGTCACCGCCCACGACGTGGTGCCCGAAGAGCACATCATGATGCAGGCGGCCTGGCAGGAGAACATCGACAACGCGGTCTCGAAGACGATCAACCTGCCGCACGAGTGCAGCGTCGACGACGTGCGCACCGCCTACCTGCTGGCCTGGCGCGAGGGCTGCAAGGGCGTCACCGTCTACCGCGACGGTTGCCGCGAGATGCAGCCGATGGCGCTGAAGAAGGAGGAGAAGAAGGCGTCGGCCGCGCCGGAGCCGGTGGTCGAGGACCCGCGCCTGCGCGAGATCGCGCCGATGCGGCTGCCCGAGATCATGCCCTGCGTGCGCGTGCGGCAGATGACCCCCTTCGGCAACGTGCACGTCAAGATCTCGGTCGACCCGCAGGTCGACCGCGAGATGGAGGTCTTCGCCCAGCTCGGCAAGGGCGGCGACGTCGCCAACTCCGACCTCGAGGCGATCTGCCGCATGATCAGCCTGTTCCTGCGTTGCGGCGGCCGGCTCGAGATGTCGCTGCAGCAGCTCGAGGGCATCGGCAGCTCGCTGACCGTGCCGTCCAAGGACGGTCGCATCATGTCGCTGGCCGACGGCCTGGCCAAGGCGCTGCGGAAGTACCTGTGGACCAAGAAGGAGCACGGCCTGAAGGCCATCCTGCTCGGCGAGGTGGATCCGGCGGCGATGACTCTCGGCGGCAACGGCGCGGCTTCGCCCGCCAAGCCCGTCAATCCCGGCAACAAGCTGGGAACGGGCACCGGCGGCGCCTTCAAGGTCAAGTGCCCGGCCTGCGAGGGTGTGCTCACCTTCGAAGAGGGGTGCTGCAAGTGCTACGGCTGCGGCTACAGCCAATGCTGAACCGCGTCGTCTCTTCCTCCTGAGGTTTTTGGGCGGGGGCCGGCAACGGTCCCCGCCTTCTCTCATCCCATCAGCGCGCGCACCCGCTCGACCGCGCGCTGCAGCAGCTTGCGGGCGGCGGCCGGCTGCAGGCCGAGCTCCTCGGCGAT
>CAZXTO010000105.1:0-10227 GCA_964643675.1 uncultured Planctomycetales bacterium | reverse complement strand
CCCGGCCCACGCCGAGAGAGGAGTCCACCGTCCACGGGAATGGAGAGGGCGTGGACCGGCTTCCCGGCCCACGCCCGTGAGGAACGGCTCCTACAGTTCGGAGACGCCGATGTCGGGGTCGGTGACCGTGTTGCCCGGCCAGTTGATCCCCTCGTCCTTGAGGGCCATGGGCACGGGCAGGATCCAATTCGAGAGCTCTCCGCCGATCAGGGAGACCGGGCCGATTCCGAACTGAGAATCGGGGTAGTTCGCCTGGCTGGCAATCTGGAACTGTTCGATGATGCTGACGTGGCGGTCCGAGCCAGCGAAGGCCATCCCGTCAATGTTGAGGTTGGGCACCCCAGCGAGATCGAGCGGGAAATTCATGCCGATGCGGAGCCCCTGATTGACCGTGGGCTCGAAGATCGCGTTGTTGGCGATGGTCACGGTGTCCATTTCGACCGCATCCGCTCGCACCTGGATGCCCACGGCCCAGCCCGTGAAGATGTTCTGGGTGATCTGCAACACCTTGTCCCCGGAAGCCACTGACGGCTCCATCTGGTAATTGATGCCGAATTCCAGCTGCAGGCCGCTCATGCCGGGGTACCCGTTGCCTTCGAGGACGTTCTGGTGGATCACCAGGTCCCGCGGCCCTTCACCCGTCCCATTTCCGACGCCGACGTCGATTCCACGCGCCGCGGTGTGCATGTAGTTCCGCTCGAGGGTGACTCCGCGAGCCTCGGCGTGGACCTTCACCACGCATCCCGGGCCGTAGTCCGGAATCGCCCCCTGCGCCCCATACATGAGGTTCTCCGACACCGTGACGTTGGAGCAGGACTTGAGGTCCGCGGCATTCTCCCGGTTGTGGTGGATGTGGTTGCCTTCGATCTGGATGTTCGTGGGCACGAAGCCAGCCTGAAGCGGGTTCGCCGCGGCGAGCTGAATGCCGTCTCCGGAGTTGTCGAAGATGTGGTTCCCGATCACTTCCACGTTCTTGGATCCGCGGCGAACCACGATGCCGTGGCAATCCACACCAGAATCATGAACTCCTTGCCAGAACCCGGAGATCGTGTTGTTGGAGATCCGGACGTTCCGACTGCCGATGTTCAGCGCGATGGCGTCGTCCGAAGGGATCCAGTTCTTGAAGCCGTGGTCGGTCAACTGGCAACTGTCGATGACCACATCGAGGACGAGCTGAGTGGACCCGCCCTCGCTCACCTCGAAGACTCGATTCGAGTTCCCATTGGCCACGTCGACTTCCAGGCCTTGAAACACCCAACCGGAGTTCAACACCTTGATCATGGTCCCGGTGTAGGAAGAAGGAGCCTCGACCCTCGACCCCGGAAGGCCCAGCACTTGGCACAACTGACTGGCGTTCCCGTTCCCCCAGGAGGTATCGATGACCACCTCGCCATAAGAGCTCTGGCTTCCCTTCAGGAACAGTCGGTCACCCGGATGGAGGGCATCGATGCCGTCTTGCCAATCCTGGAACGGGTCGCCAAAGGTGCCCGTTCCGGCGGAGGTCGCGTCGGCGTCGGCGAAGTAGGTCGCGCCCTGGCCGGTGGGGTAGCCGGTGTACACGCCAGCGCCCAAGGCCGGGAACAGGGTGCCGTCATCGGTGAGCGTCGCCTCTGAAGCGGACACCGCCGGCGTCACCGTCCAGTGGTGGACCGCCGGGGTCGGGTCGATCATGCCGTTCACCACCGCCCGGACCTTGAAGGTGTGGGCGCCGGCGCTGAGCTAAGAGAAGACAGCGTAGGAATCGGAGATCGGCTGCCAGCCGCTGCCGTCGAGCTTGATCTGGTAGCTGGCGCCGGTGCTACCCGGAGCCTGGAACTCGAACAGGGCGTTGGGCACGAAGGTGTCGGCCGGCGGCGTGTGGTCGAGTTGGGTGTCCGGGGCCTGGGCGGCGAGCCCGGGAGCCAGGAGGCAAAGAGCGAACAAAGGGAACTGTTTCATGTTGGGAATCTGTCTTTGGAATGGTGGGAGCAAAACGCTCCGTTGCGATCTACATCCCGCCGCCGACTTCCGCCGCGGCAGGATTGCCAAAAACTTCCGCGGCCGCGCGCCGGATTTCGCTGAGGGTGAAGGGCGCGACCGGCATCTCCCTCAGATGGGCCGACCACGAAGCGAGCGCATGGGCCGCCGGAGACCCGCTGGCCACGGCCCTCAGGGATTTGCGGATTCCTGGTTTCCCGCGCAATCCGAGGCCGTTCGGCGCCCTAAGAATGTTGAGGGTTTCCCCACCCGGCGGCATCATCCCTAACAGGCTCGGCCTCGGCCGGATCCGCCCCCAGCCCTCATGTCCGTCCCTCCGCCTCCCTCCCACACCGCGCTGCTCGAGCACGTCGAGTGGGCCCGCCGCCTCGCCCTGGCGATGTCCGGCGACCCTCACCTCGCCGAGGACGTGGTCCAGGAGGCGATGCGCATCGGCATCGAGCGGCCGCCGGAGCGCCTCGGCCAGATCAAGGCCTGGCTGGCGCAGGTCATCCGCAACCGGATCAACCTGCACTACCGCGGCTCCACCCGGCGGGTCCGCCGCGAACGCAAGGTCGCGCGCGAGGACGCCTGCCACGACCACCCGCTCGACTTGATGGAGCGAGAGGAGGCCATCGACAGCATCAGCGAGACCCTGCTGGGGCTGCCGGAGCCCTACCAGCAGTCGCTCCTCATGCGTTACTGGGACGGCCTGCCGATCCGCGACATCGGCGAAGCGCTCGGGGTGCCCGAGCGCACGGTGGAATCCCGCCTGCGCAAGGGCCGCCAGATGATGCGCGACCGGCTCGACGCCCGCCACAAGCAGAAGGGCGCCTGGGCCACCGTGATCCTGCCGCTGCTGAGGCCGACGGTGCCGGTGGCGCCGGCGGCGACGGTCGGCGCGGGGGCGATCGCCCTGGCCACGATCGGCGTCCTCGCGACCGCTGGCTGCCTCTACCTGCTGCTGCACACCGATCCCGGCCCGGAGGGCGGAGGCTCGCCGACCGAGGCCCACGCGAGTCGCGCGACCGCTGCCGGAGACTCCTCCGGCGACCTGACTCCGGACGGGGGGACCCGAACCCTCCTGGTACCGGAGGACCAGCCCGGAGCCCCCCCGGAGGTCATCCAATCGGCGCGCTTCCGCTTCGTCGACGCCGAGACCGGGGAAGCCGTCGGCGGGATGAGGGCCACCCTGCAGCACCTCGGCCCTGCCCAAGCGAAGAACGGCAACCCGCCCCCCTCGGTCGGCTTCCTCTACGGCAAGAACCGGCCCTTCGGCGTCTATGCGCGGGAGCTCGCGACCAGCGGCCCCGATGGGCGAATGGAGGCCCTCCTCCACCCGGGCGCCACCCGGGTTCAGGCTGGCCCCAGCCACTTCCACCCCGAGTACGGTCTGCTCGAGCCCGAGAGACACGCCGTTCATCGAGCCTTGCCAGGCGGCGAGGAAGTCCAGATCCAGGTCCTCCGCAAGCTCGGCAGCGTCCGCGGACGCGTGGTCCCGATTGGCGCGGTGGAGTCGATGCCTTCCGTCTCCCTCCGCTATTTCCTGGGAAAACCGAAGTGGGGAGGCTCCCACCCGGCCGACCATCGCTTCAGCGCCGACGCGAGCGGCGCCTGGAGCATGGCGGGCGTCATCACGCGGGAGAGTGGTTGCACGATCCGCGCCGAGGCCGAGGGCTGGTATTCGCCCTTCCTCCTTCGGCTGTGGAAGAACGGCGGCCCGGACTTCGACGATGTGGTGATCCCGATCGTTCCGGCTCGCCCGGTCACGGTGACCGTGCTCGGCCCCTCGGGCGAGCCCATTCCCGACGCCCGGGTCAGCCTGATCCTGACCGAGCTGCCGTCCGAGCCGAACCCGACCGAAGGAACCGGCTACGAAGCGAATGAGCTGGCCGACATCCTCAGCGACACCCGAGGCGTCGCCCGCTGGAAGGCCGTGCCCGCCCATGCGCGGATCCAGGTCCGGGCCGAAGGCTTCCGATTCACCGAGGCCGAACTGGAGGACGACCAGGAGGAGATCCTCATCCACCTCGCCCGCGGCGTCCAGATCGACGGGAGGGTCACCGACCTCCAGGGCCACCCCTTGGCCGACGCGGAGGTCGAGCTCCTCAGCGAGGAGGAGCTGCCGGCGGTCAAGACCGGCCCCGACGGCCTGTTCCGCTTCGAGGACGTCCTCGCCGACCAGACGGCGCGCTTCCGGGTTCACCGGCCTGGCTACGCCCACTTCCTCAGCGAGCAGCTCTCGCCGAGCGCCATGGGCTTCCAGCGCCTTGCCCTCCAACCTGGCCTGGCGATCAGCGGACGGGTCGCGTCGGTCGCGGAGGACTCCCTGCGAACCGGGAGAGCGCTCAGCATCGAAGTGCTCGAGCTGGACAGGGGACCGCGCTGGGACGACCCGGAGAGCCCCCCGGTGATGAACCTCGACGAGGACGGCGGCTTCGTCGTCCCCGATCTTCCGGCGGGTCTGTATCTCCTGCGCTATCGCACGGCCGGGGCCGGAGAGGTCTGGGCCGCGACCGCCCGCGCTGGGGAGACCGGGGTCGTGATCGGTCCGGAGACCGACCCGCGCCTGTTCCGGGTCCACGGACGCGTCTACCTGGAGGAAGATCCCTCCGCGCCTTCCCGCGTCCACATCCGGATCTATCGAGTCCCTCCCCGACCGAGCGATCGCCGCCCCGCGCCGTGGCGAATGCTCGGCGAACAGATCCAGGTCGGCGTCCGCGGGGAATTCCGCCTTCACGACCTGCCGCCTGGCCACTACATGGTCTGTTTCTGGGACCCCCAGCGCGACCGGCTCTGGTTCGAGCCGCTGGAGCTGCCGCAGGACGCCGGGCCGAGGCTGGAGGTCGCGATGCCGCTGCTCCGTGACCTCGAGCTCCGCCTCCTCGGCGCCGACGGTCAGCCGCTCGACGGAGCCCGGGTCGAGCTGATGGATGCGCGCGGCTCCGCCCACCCGTTCACCACGCCGGCCAGAGGGGAATTCCTGAACGCGGTCCTCAGCGAGGAAGACGGGCGGGCCAGGCTCACGCGCGTGCCTCGAGGCCGCGGCATGAGTCTGCGCGTCCGAGCCGAGGAGAAGTCGCCGTGGCGCGTGTTCCCGGTGGACGAGCTGACCACGGACGGAGAGGGGCGCGTCGTCCTCGAGTTGGACTAGGCCCGGCGCCGTATCCTGCCTCCGCGGTCGGCGCCGCCCTTCGCCCCGTGGACCCTCCCGACTCCTCCCCCGCCGCCAACGGAAGCTGGAAGCGCTGGCATGACGAAGCCACGCCGATCCGGCTCGGGGTCTCCTCCTGCCTGCTGGGCGAGGAGGTGCGCTACGACGGCGGCCATCGGCGCGACCGCTTCGTCGCCGAGGAGCTCGGGCGCTGGGTGGAGTGGTCGCCGGTCTGCCCCGAGGTGGAGCTCGGCATGGGCGTGCCACGGCCGACGATCCGGCTGGTCGACGCGAGTGGTGAGACCCGGCTCCAGGAGACGGTCACCGGGGCCGATCACACCGCGGCCATGCGCGCCTACGCCGGGGAGCGGGCGGCGCAGCTCCGCGCGGCGGGCCTCGACGGCTACGTGCTGAAGCGGAACTCGCCCTCCTGTGGCAAGGAAGGGCTGACGGTCCTCCGGGGTGAGCAGCAGGTGCGGCAGGACGGCGTCGGCTTCTTCGCCGCCGAGCTGATGCGCGCGCTGCCCGACCTGCCGGTCGAGGAGGAGGGCCGGTTGAGCGACCCGGCCACGCGCGAGCGCTTCCTGGTGCGGGTGTTCTGCCGCAACCGCTGGCGCGCAGCCGCCGCGCGGGGTTGGAGCCGAGGCCGACTGGTGGAGTTCCACACCGCCCACAAGCTCCTGCTGCGGGCGCACCACGAAGGTGGATATCGCGAGCTGGGCCGGATCGTGGCCGGCCTCGGCCAGCGCCCCGACGCGGAGGTGCTGGCGGCCTACGAGCAGATTTTCCAGGCCACCCTGCGGCACCCGAGCTCCGTCCAGGCCGACGTCAACGTGCTGCAGCACGCGTTGGGACACCTCAAGCGGCAGCTCGAGAGCGGGGACAAGGCCGCCTTGCTCGACGCGATCGAGGACTACCGGAGCGGTCGGTTGGCGCGGAGCGTGCCGGTCCGCCTGCTGCGCTCCCGGGTCCGGGAACTCGAAGAGCCGTACCTGCTCGGACAGGTCTATTTCGATCCGTACCCGATGGAGCTGATGCGCGACGACGAGGCGTGAGCCGCCGAGCGCGCGCCGAGATCCAGGGCAAGGAGTCAGGGAGGAAGCCGCTCGAATCCGCCTCGCGATTCCGCTACAACCGAAGGCGGGGCCACGGATTCCCCGCGGCCCCGCCCACCCCTCACGGAGGCCGCATGGAATCGCACGTCTTCCTCCTGCCCGATGGCGACCAGCTCTTTCCGGATGACCCGATCGGCGACGCCGTGCTGCGGCTGGCGGTGCCGGTGGCGCCCGGTGAGCAACAGCCCTTCGAACGCACCGGCGAGACCGACTTCGAGGGACGCGTGGTCTGGAAGCCGGTGCCCGGCACGCGGCTGGCGGTCGAAGCCGCTCAGCGCGCCGCCTGGGCGATGCCCGCGCCACCCGCGCCCGAGCCGGAGGACGTGAGCGTGGAATTCGTGCCCGGCGAGCTGGAGGCGATGCCTTCGGCCCTGCGCTGCCAGCACTTCATCCGGCGATGTGCCTACGCGATGGAGGAAGGCCAGTTGATCCAGATGAGCAGGGAGATGCTGCTGCAGGTGCTGGGGAAGGGATAGCGGTCGCCGGCGCGGCGGCGAGGCCGTCCCTTCGGGATCAGTAGGTGCGATTGGCGCCGCCGAGGTAGGTCAGCTCGACCACGACCATGGCGTAGGACAGCACGTTGCCGATGCCCATGAACAGCGCAGCCCGGAGGAAGGGCATCTTCAGGGCGATCGCCAGGAAGACCGCCTCGAGCGCGACGCTGCCGGCGAACATGAGGAAGAAGGTCACGATGTGGTTGACCTCCTGCAGGAAGCCGTCCGTGAGTCCATGCCAGGCGAGCATGCCCACGGCCAGGAAGACGGTGCCGACGGCGGCCGAGAGCGCGTTGGCCCCGATCGAGACGAGCAAGGCCTTGCCCTTGGCACGCTCCACCACCCGGTAGAGGACCGCCGCCTCGAGCAAGATGCCCAGGGCCACGACGTACCAGACCCGGAAGAAGGAGTCCGCCACGACCATGGCCGGCCAGACGATGTTCGCCGAAGCGGGCGTGGCCAGGACCAGGACGAAAATCGAGCTGAGCAAGGGGCGCTTCATGGATACCTGCTCGTCGAGCTTAGTCGAAGAAGGGGCCGGCGGCTTGCACGAAGGGGCGATGCCCTAGGATGGAAACACCGCGGCCATCCGGCGCGGATCCCCCACCACTGCCACCATGAGAACCACCCTCCTTCTGTTCGCGGCGACCTTGCTCGCCTCCTGCGCCTCGATGGGCGCCGGACACCTCCAGGCGCCGGACGCCTACGTCGTGCACGCCACCGGCGGCGCCTGAAGCGCTGCCGCCAAGGCCCGTGAGGCCATGACCAGCATCGACGGTATCGCCCGCCTGCACATGAGCGGCACGCGCGCGGTCTTCACCCTCGCCCCCGGCGCCGAGCTCGACGAGCTCGCCGTCGCCGAGGCCTTCCGCAGCCGCGGCATGGAGCTCGTGAGCCTCGAGGCCACCACGGCGCCCGAGCCGCAGGCGGTCTACCTGGTCGACAGCGGGGTCACCTGAGCGACCACCGCCGGCAGGGTCCGTGAGGCCCTGATCGCCCGCGCGGGCGCGTCCGACGTCTACTTCGAGGACCGCATCCAGATCCTGGTCGCCGACCCGGCCGCCTACTCGGAAGAAGGCGTGCGCGAGGTCCTGGCCGAGAACGAGCTGGAGTTCTCCGCGATCGAGGAGCGGTCCGCTGAGCTCGTGACCGGCTGAGGCCCGGCCGTCGGCCCCCCCGCGAGGAAGATCCGTCTTCCGGCGTGGGGGGGCGAACCTGGGCCGCAGGAACGGAGCGTTGCGGTGCCGGCGTGGGCCTGGAATTCCGAGCATGGAGCGGAATCCGGAGCGGCCGTAAGGCCCTCCCGCTCGCCGGTGGCCCGCCCCGGGTTCGATCCGGAAAGGCAATCGGATCAAGACCTTCGGTCCAGAGGACCAGCATGCAGGCCGAGGCCCAGGAGGGGGCGAATCCTGCCGCTTCGCCATTTTGTCCTGATTTTTATTTTAACAACCTGCTGGAGCGCCCCAGGAGGAGGCACCTGACCTTCACCCTGAACCCTGCATCCAGCATGAAGCACACCCTGAAGAACGCCCTCCTGAGCCTCCTGGTCCTCGGCCCGATCGCCGCATCCCCGGCCATGGCGCAGAACGCCGACCTCACGGTCATCCACGGCATCGACGGCAGCGATCTCGCGCTCGATCCCGCCCTCCCGGTCGACGTCGAGGTCGACGGCAACGTCCTGCTCGCTGGCTTCACCTTCGGCGAGATCACCGACCCGCTGAGCCTGGCGCCGGCCAGCTACCAGATCGAGATCAGCCTGGCCGACCCGGTCAGCCCCGGTTCCAACCCGACCTTGATCGACGTGACCATCGACCTCGCGGCCGAGGAGAACGCCACCGTGATCGCCCACCTCGCCGAGGACTTCGCCCCCACCGCCAGCAAGTTCACCAACGACCTGAGCCCGGTCCAGGGCCTCAACACTCGGGTGATCCTGCATCACACCGCCGCCGCGCCCGCGGTCGACATCACGCTCCAGCGCCGCGACTTCTTCTACACGCCGCGCTTCACGGTCGACGGAGCCACCAACGGCGCCCAGGCCTCGCTCGACCTGCCCTTCGGTCTCTACGCGATGACCATCAACCCGGCCGGCAGCAGCCGCGTCGCCTTCGGCCCGGCCTACCTCGTCCTGCGCCCGGGCACCATCACCGCCGGCTACGTGGTCGGCAGCCCGAACGGCACGGCCCAGGTCTTCACCCTGCCTCTCCAGGGCTGAGTGGATCCCGAGGAAGGAACCATGTTCTTGAGGGGCCGGTCCGGGGGGGCCGGCCCCGTTTTTCTCTCCCCCAACCCTGAACCCGAATCCGCCCCGATCGCACCGTGGTCCGCACCGCCATCCTGTCCCTGCTCGGCCTCGGCCTGAGCCTTTCCCTCCTCCTACCCGCCTGCTCGAGCGCGCAGCCGCGCCGCGATGCGGTCGGCCAGATCCTGCCTCCGGTCCGCGGCGAACGCCTGACGGGCGAGGCGGTCGAACTCCCGAAGGCCGTGGCCGGCGCCCCCTCGGTGCTCCTGCTCGGTTTCGTCCAGGAGGCCCAGTTCGACGCCGACCGGTGGTTGTTCGGTCTGCTCCAGGCCGAGACCCCGGTGACGATCCTGGAGGTACCGACCATCCCGGGGCTGTTCCCCAGGCTCCTCGCCGGCCGCATCGACCAGGGCATGCGCGAGGGGATCCCGAGCGAGGACTGGTCCAGCGTGGTGACGGTCTACGGCCCCGACGCCGCGAGCCTCAAGGCCTTCACCGGCGATGAGGGACCGCGGAACATGCGCGTGCTCCTGCTGGACGCCGGCGGCGTGGTCCGCTGGATGCACGATCGCGGGTACTCCGCGGGCAAGATGCTCGAGCTCGACCGCCTGGCGAGGGCGCTCACCCCAGCGGGCTGATCCGGGCGGCTCCGCGGACCGGCGCGCTCGGGGAGTTGGCCGTGGGCTGCCCATCCGGGAGGATGGGGCGGACCGGATCCGGCGATCCTGGTCGGCCCGGCGGGGTCGCCCTAGAATTTGGCGCCGATCCCGACCTTCGAGAAGCCACCTGCCGTGTCGCCGTTCTTCTACTCCATTCTCCACGTCGCCGGCCTGCTCCTGCTCGCTGGCGCGGCCTTCGCCGCCTTCGCCGATCCTTCCCCCGCGCGCCGGCGGCTGGGCACGATCACCGCTTCGGTCCTCGGCCTCCTCGTCCTGACCGGCGGCTTCGGCCTGCTGGCCCGCTTCGGCTACGGCTGGCCAGGTTGGATCTTCGTCAAGCTGGCCTGCCTGCTCGGAGTGGTGCTATGCACCCTCCTCGTCTATCGGCGCCCGCAGCTCGCGATCGCCCTGCGCCCGCTCACCGCCCTACTCCTCATCGTGTCGGTGCTGATGGTCTACCTGAAGCCGTTCTGAGCCGACCTGGGCGGCGCTGGTCGAAGTGGCCGCTGCCTGGCTCAGCGCGGCCCTCGACAC
Organism: uncultured Planctomycetales bacterium; assembly: GCA_964643675.1. Classification (GTDB taxonomy): domain Bacteria; phylum Planctomycetota; class UBA1135; order UBA1135; family UBA1135; genus J029. Next base: position 76 of record CAZXTO010000105.1, on the reverse strand, counting down.
GAATGCGATGGAGCGGCCGAAGGGACTCGAACCCACGACATTCAGCTTGGGAAGCTGACGCTCTACCAACTGAGCT